>JAWWOJ010000183.1:0-11135 GCA_033851885.1 Frankiales bacterium
GTCAAGGTGCGGAGAAACGTCCTCGGTCGCGGATGCGAATGGACACCCTCGCCCACGTACCCTCCGTACATGAGCCGTCCCCCCGACCCACCGACTACGGCTCGATGAGTGCAGGGCCGGCCAGCGCGCTCGGCGCCAAGCTGATGGCAGCGCCGCAGATCGCCCAGTCTGCGGTCGTCGTCGGCTCTGCCTCGTTCGGGCTGGGTTCGGGGGTCGCCGAAGGCGCGGTCATCAGGGCACCGCACAGAGGTGTCGAGATCGGGTCGGGAAGCTACGTGCTTGAGAACGGTGTGGTGGTGGGCACTCGGTCGAATCCGGTCTCCATCGGGCGACGAACGACCTTCGGACACCGGTGCCTGGTGATCGGCGCGACGGTCGGTGACCTGTGCGAGATCGGCAATGCTTCAGTGCTCATGCCGGGCGCGCGACTCGGAGACCGAGTGTTCCTCGGCGAAGGGACCGTCGTCCCGCCCGGGGCGCGGCTGCCCAGCGACGTCGTCGCGGTCGGCCGACCGGCTCGCGTCATCCGCGCGGTCTCAGCCGGCGACCTCGACCGGCTGCTCGGCCTGCGCGAGGGCGACCTCTCCGTCCCGGCACCGTCCGGCGTCATCGTCTCGCACAGACAGGGAGCGATCACCATGGGACAGCTCTACCCGTACCGCGGTGTCGTCCCGACCATAGCCAGTACAGCCAGGGTCTTCCCGACTGCCGAGATCACCGGTGACGTGGTCGTCGGCGAACGTTCGATCATCGGCGCCGGGGTGAAGATCGTCGGTGACTCTCACGGGCCGGTCCGGATCGGCGACGACGTTCAGATCCTCGAGAACACGGTCTTGCACCTGCTGCCCGACAACGACCTGGTCGTCGACGACGGGGTGACCGTGGGGCCGGGAGCCATGATCCACGGGTGCCGGATCGGTGCAGGGTCGGTGATCGAGCCCGGCGCCATCGTGTGTGATGGCAGCGTGCTCGGTCCCGGGTGCGTGGTGCGCGCCGGAGCCGTCGTCAAGCAGCGCTCGCAGTTCCCTGCCGGCACCGATATCGACGGGATGCCCGCGGTTGCGGTCGGCCACCTGCCAAGCCCCCCGGCCGTCCCGGACTGGGCATGGCAGATTGACGACCTGCCGGGGCTGGGCCCAGGCCAACAATGGTGAGCTCAGCCGGCACCAGGTCCTGCCTCAGGCGGTCGGAGTCCGGGCGAGATGGACGGAGCGGATGACGCTGGCGCCCTCACCGACGGCGGCCGCGACGCGTTTGAGGGAGCCGGCCCGGACGTCGCCCACGGCGAACACGCCGGGCACGCTCGTCTCGAACGGAAGCGGCCGTCGGCCGAGCAGGGTCCAGACGGGGCCGAGGTCGTCGGCAGTGAGGCCCTGATCGGTGAGGACGAACCCGTCGGCGTCGAGCACGATGCCGCCGAGCCAGCCCGTCGCGGGAGCGGCGCCGATGAAGCAGAACAAGCCGCGGCACGGCCGTCGGATACCGGCTTGCTCGTCCGCCGACGTGACGGTGATCCCCTCGAGTCGCCCGTCGCCGTGCAACCCGGTGACGTTGGAGCTGATCCGCACGGTGATGTGCGGGTGCGCGAGCACCCGCGCGACCAGGTACTGGGACATCTCGCTCGCCAGGTCCGGCGCACGCACGATGAGCTCCACCGGGCTACCGCGGTCGGCGAGGAACAGCGAGGCCTGACCAGCCGAGTTGGCGCCGCCCACGACGGTCACCGGCTCCCCCGTGCATGCCCTCGCCTCGAGTTCGGTCGCCGCGTAGTAGATGCCGGTGGCCTCGTAGTCGTTCCACCCCTCGAGGGGCAGCGTCCGGTAGCGCGCACCCGTCGCCAGGACGACGGACTTGGAGTCGACGACGTCGCCGTTCGACAGCGTCACGTGCAGATGGCCGTCCTCGCAGTCGAGGGCGACGACCTCACAGGGGCTGGCGATGTGTGCGCCGAACTTGTTCGCCTGCACCAGGGCACGCGAGGCGAGCTCTACCCCGCTGAGACCAGAGGGGAAGCCCAGGTAGTTCTCGATGCGGGCACTGGCCGCGGCTTGGCCACCGACGGCGACGCTGTCGAGCAGCATGGTGCCCAGTCCCTCCGACGAGCTGTAGACCGCCGCGGCGAGACCAGCCGGACCGCCGCCGACGATGGTGACGTCGTAGGTGACGCCCTCGACGTGGCGGAACGTCAAGCCGAGCTGTTCGGCGACGTCGCCGGGTGTCGCCCGGCGCACGATCCGGTTCGGCATGATCACCGCGGGCAGATCGAGAGCCTCGACGCCGGCGGCACGGGCCAGCGCCTGACCGGCAGGTTCGTCGAAGTTGAGCCAGTCGTGCGGGACCTGCTGCCGGGACGCCCAGGTGCGCAACGCGTGAGTGGCTGCCGACAGCGTGCTCCCCAGGATCTCCACCGTCTTGGCGCCCTCGCCGAGTCGCAGCGACTCGCGCCGCTCGAGCAAGGCCCGCAGGATCACGTCGGACAGCGCGGCATCCTCGTCCATCAGGCGACGAAACGCCGCCGGACCCAGTCGGTAGACGTCACCGGCAGACGACGTGACGGTGGTTGCCATCGCCGTCTGGCCCGTGACCAGTCCCAGCTCGCCGAGGAAGCGGCCAGGTCCCCATCGGACGATCAGCTCCGGCGCTGCCCCTGGCATCGCGGGACGGAAGACATCCACCTCGGCCGAGCCGAGGACGATGAAGTCGTAGTCGCGGTCACCCGCCCGATAGAGGACCTCCCCGGCCTCGACGTCCTGTCGGACCCCTCGCCTCGCGATCGCGTCCAGCTGCTCCGCGGTCAGCACCGGAGCCTCCGGTAACGCGGCCACCTCGATCGATGACATGTCGCCCATCCAAGCCGTCGGGAGCCGGACTCTCATCCTGCACTGCACGCACAGTGCCACGGACCCAGACGCTCAGGACAGCCCAGGCGGTGACGACTGGCCATCAGCAGAGGCGAACCGGGACCGCCTCGCCCGACGGTGTGCGGGATGACATCGCCTCCACGTACCTGCCGACGACGCCCTCAACGGAGCTCGCCTGCCTCAGCCTCGCCGGGAAGCGTCAGGCGGAAGACCGCACCGCCCCCTGGGCGGTTGCCGGCCTGGAGGTCGCCGCCGTGCAGCCGGGCATTCTCCAACGCGATGGCGAGCCCCAGGCCGCTTCCGTCCGAGCGCGCGCGGGCGGCATCAGCCTTGTAGAAGCGCTCGAACAGGTGCGGCAGTGCCTGCTGCGCGATGCCCGGGCCGTGGTCGGTGACCTCGACGACGAGGTCTCCGCCTTCACGCCGGGCAGCGACGAGCACCGGGGGCCGGCCGTACTTCACGGCGTTGCCGACGAGGTTGGCCACGACGACGTCGAACCTGCGCAGGTCCAGGTGCGCGGTCAGCCCGGGCTGTGCCTCGACCTGCACCTCCTCGCCACGCCAGCCCCTGATCTCCAGTGACGACGTGATCGCGGCCCGCACGTCGACCAGCTCCGCGTCGAGTCGGGCCGTGCCGGCGTCGAACCGCGATATCTCGATGAGGTCACTGACGAGACGGTCCAGGTGGCCGATCTCCGACACGACCAGGCGGGTGGCGCGGGCCGCCTCGGCGCTCATGCCGGGAGTGTGCGCGGACAGCACATCCGTTACGGCTGTCAT
The DNA here is from genome assembly GCA_033851885.1 of Frankiales bacterium. GTDB lineage: Bacteria > Actinomycetota > Actinomycetes > Mycobacteriales > SCTD01 > RYN-111. The sequence goes on from JAWWOJ010000183.1 coordinate 3,641, forward strand.
CGCCGCGAGCGGCGTCCGCAGCTCGTGCGAGACGTCCGCGGCGAACCGGCGGGCGGTCGACTCCAACTGCTGCAGCGTGCTGACCGACCGGTCGAGGTTGTCAGCCATCACGTTGAACGAGCGGGCCACGCCAGCGATCTCGTCGTTGCCCTCCGGCTCGAGGCGAACGCTCAGATCGCCGGTCGCCATCCGGTCGGCCGCGTGCGCGAGGTCGCCGACCGGGCGCAGCACCCGTTGCGCGATGGACAGCGCCGTGGTCACCGCGAGCGCCACGAGCAGGAACCCGATGCCGGTGAGGGCGAGCACGACCTCCTGGGTCGAGGGGGTCGAGGGCAGCCAGCCGGTGAGGCGCCGACCGACGCGGTTGGCACCGATCGGGTGCTGGTTCGCCACAACCAGGAACCCGATGATCGTGGCCGCGGACGCGACCACCGCTGAGACGAGCCCGACGCCGACGAAGCCGCGCAGCAGACGCTGCTGCAGGCTGCCGTGGCGGGCCGTCACGGGCCGAAGCGGTAGCCGAATCCGCGCACCGTCCGGAGCAGCTGCGGCTCGGCAGCCACGTCCTCGATCTTCGCGCGGAGCCGCTGGACGCAGGCGTCGACCAGCCGGGAGTCGCCGAGGTAGTCCTGGCCCCAGACCGAGGCCAGCAGCTGCTGGCGCGACAGGACCAGGCCCGGATTGCCCGCCAGCTCGAGCAGCAGGCGCAGCTCCATCGGGGTCAGGTCGAGGTGCCGCCCGCCCTTTGTCACGACCAGTGACGCCCGGTCGACGACCAGGTCGCCGAACACGACCGGGCCGGCCGGCTGGGTCGTGGTGGTGGGCCCGACCCGGCGCAGCACCGCCTTGAGCTTCGCCTCGAGCACGCGCGGCTGCACGGGCTTCGCCAGGTAGTCGTCGGCTCCTGCCTCGAGCCCGGCGACGACGTCCATGTCGTCGCTGCGTGCCGTGAGCATCACGATCGGCACGGCGGAGAAGGCACGGACACGTCGGCAGACCTCGAAGCCGTCCGCACCAGGCAGCATGACGTCGAGCACGACGACATCCGGCTCGTAGGCGCAGATGGCCGCGATCCCCGCTTCTCCGTCACCACGGGCGAGCACCTCATGACCAAGGTGCCGCAGCGCGATCTCCAGTCCCTCACGGACGTGGGGGTCGTCCTCGATCAGCAGGATCTGCGGCACGAGCCCGATCCTGACACGGACACGTGCTCGAGCGGGCGCCGCCGCTCGAAGGCGCCGCGCACCAGTACTGCCGCGAGCGCCGCGGCGAGCCCGCCCAGGGAGTTGAGCAGCGCGTCGCTCGAATCGCACACGCCCACCGACCACACCGCCTGCAGGCCCTCGACGGCGAGGCTGACGGCGGCGACACCGACCGCCACGCGACCAGGCCGGCCGACCGCCAGGACCGCCAAGAACGCCGCGGGGGCGAACAGCGCGAGGTTGACCAGCCCGTCGCCGGACAACGGCATCGGGTCGGTCACTGCGCACGCCTGCAACCGTGCCAGGCTTCCGGGCTGGCGACCGCCACGGAAGAGCGTGAGGCTGATGGCGACGCCGAGCGCCGACCCGGCCAGGGCTCCGAGGGCCACCGCACCGCGTGACCTGTCGAGCCGGCCGGCCACCACGGCGCACAGGGATGCAAGGACGAGGCCCGAGGCCAGCAGCGGCCCGAGGTGCGACCGAGGGGCAGCCCGGTGCACCTGACCCAGGACCTCGAGGGCCAGTCGCAAGAACACGTACCGAGCCTGTCTGGGCAGTGCCACCGCGACGTCCTAGGCGTGTCACAGGCGTGCCACAGAAGGCGTCGCACGACCGTGGCGCGACGACGACGCGACGGAGACCTCCCTCGCCCAGCGTGAGCGGATGCCCACCCCTTCTCGGCGACGCGCCGCAGGTGCCGTTCTCCTCGCCTCCTCGCTCACGCTCGGCTGCGGCCTGGGCAACGTCCCACGCACGGTCTCGACAGCCCCGCACAGCACGCCTTCGACGTCGGTCGACAGGTGGTCCGCGGTGGCCTGGCCCGAAGACGGGCAGGCGAGCTACTCCCTGGACGGCCACGTCTTCAGCTCTCCAGGCCAGCACCCGGTTCCGATCGCCAGTGTGGCCAAGGTGATGACCGCCTACGTGACGGTCAACCATCTCTCCCCGGGCTCCCAGCTCGTGGTCCACGCCGATGACGTAGCGGACACGAAGCTGCGCAAGGGCCGTGGCGAGTCCGTCTTGGCGGTGGAGGAGGGCGAGGTCCTCGACCGGCGGCAAGCGCTGATCGCGCTGCTGCTCCCGTCGGCCAACAACGTCGCTGCGATGCTCGCCGAGCGCGTGGCCGGCAGCCGGTCCGACTTCGTGGCACTCATGAACGACACGGCCCAGGGGCTCGGCATGGCCGACACGACCTACACCGACCCGAGCGGCTTCGAGACCAGCACGGTGTCGACGGCTCGCGACCAGCTGCTGCTGCTCAAGGCGGCGCTGGGCTCGCCCGAGCTCGTGCGGGTGATGGGCACGAGGTCTGCTGTGCTGCCGGTGGCGGGCCGGGTGGACAACACCAACAGCCTGTTAGGCCAGGACGGCTTCCTCGCGGGCAAGACCGGTTCCACCACCGCCGCCGGCGGCTGCCTGGTCTTCCGCGTGCTTCGAGGCGGAAGGGTGATGGACGGAGCGGTGCTCGGCCAGCGAGGTGGCCCGTTGATCGCCGCAGGCCTCCGTGCGGCGACGGACCTGGCACACCAGGCGTACGCCGCCTGAGGACCCGGTCGCGGTGTGCACCGATCCTGGACAATGACGCGTCGCCACGGAGTCAGGCTGGCGCGGTGGGGCGTGGGCCGTGAGCCATCAGATGAGCCTTCGCGCCGGGCCGGTCCGGACCGACACGTAGCGGCCGGTCCCCCGGGGCGGGTCCTCGTCAACGGGCGTCGGTGCCGACCGGGACGTCCGGGCGACGCCGCCGAGCAGCCGCAGCGGAGGGCTGCGCTGCTGCAGCAGCGAGCTCAGCGCGCCGGCGAGTAGCGCAAGCAACGATCCAGCGAGGAACCGGTCGCTCCTGACCGGCTTCGGCGCCGTCGCGGGGGCAGCTTCGACGAGGGCGGGCGTGGACGCCGTCGGGGAGGCGACCTGCGGCGCCCCGACCACCGGTTGCGCGGGCGAAGGCGGGACGGCCGACAAGGCAGGAGGGGTGGGCGCAGCCCCGACCGGGAACCCCGTGCCACCCGTCGACGGCCGAACGACGGTTGAGGGCGACGCCGGCCGGGTGAGGGTGAGGGACTCCGGCCCCGGCTTCACAAGGTCGACCTGGAACGACGCCGAGTCTGCGACCGGCACGACGGCGAGGCTGTAGCCACCGGACAGCCGCTGCGCATCATCGAGCAAGAACGTCGCAGTGTCGCCGTTCGCGGACACGACGCCAGGCACCGAGAACCTGCTGCAGTCGTAGGTCGGCGCTGCGCTCATCGGCCCGTTGTCGACCGCCTTCCAGCTACGAACCTTCGTCGGGCAGGCGACGAGAGCAGCTGTCCCAAAGGTCGAGCCCGACCTGACCTCGAGCTTGAGGACGGCGGGGTGTTCGCCGACGCGCTCGTAGGCGACAGCGGCGATGGCAGTCGGGCCGGTCGGGCCCTGGCCGATGTGCAGATCACCCGGCGCCGTCGTCGGCTGGGGAGCGCTGATACCGCCAGCGGAGGCGGCGTTCCACCACCCCGCCTTCACCGGCGCGGCTGCGCTGGCCGGGTCAGGCAACAACACGGCACCGATCAGCAACATCGCGACAGCGACGATCGACCTACGACGACCCATCACGCCCCCCGCTCGACGCGAGCACGGGAGGCGCTGGGTCGGCGACCGGGTGTGACACCTCCAGAGCGCTGGATCGTCGCGAGGTCGCCGCCGAGGTAGGCGCTGACAACGCGCGGGTCCGCCAGCACCACGTCCGGGACGTCCTGCAGGACGACCTGACCGAGCTCGAGCGCCACGATCTCATCCGACAGGGACGTGATCAGAGGCATGTCGTGCTCAATGACCAGCAGCGCACAGCCGGTCTCGGCACGGATTCGGTGCAGCAGCGGCCCGAGCGCCTCGGTCTCGCGCTGCGCGATCCCGCTGGACGGCTCGTCCAGGAGCAGCACCATCGGGTCGTGGGCGAGCGCCATCGCCAGGTCGACGATCCGGCGCGAGCCGGTCGACAGCTCGCCGACGAACTTGTCCCGATAGGCCACCAGGCCCATCAACTCGATCAGGTCCTCGACCGTGTAGGCGACGTCCTCCTCCGACTCTCGCATCGCCGGAGTTGCGAACAAGGCGGAGGTGTGATCGCGCACGTCGATGTGCCGCTCCAGCCCGATCGCGATGTTCTCGGCGACCGTCAGCGACGGGAAGATGCGGGCGTCCTGGAAGGACCGGCCCAGTCCGAGCGCTGCGCGGCGGTGGGCCGACCACGACGAGACGTTGACGCCGTCGAGGGTGATCACGCCGCCGTCGCCCGGGAGGTGACCCGAGACGAGGTCGAAGATCGTCGTCTTGCCGGCACCGTTGGGCCCGATCAGACCGAGGATCTCGCCCTCATGCAACGTGAAGGACACGTCGCGTACGGCGGTGATACCGCCGAAGGCCTTGCTCAGCCCACTGACCCCGAGCACCGGCTTGGGCGCTGCCCTCGTCGCGGGCTGCACCGGCCGCGGGCGCGCGCCTGCGGAAAGCCCCTTGCTGGCACCCTGCAGGAACACCGACCGCAGGATGTCGTCCCGGCCCAGCAGCTCGTCGGTCGGGCCCGAGAAGCGCACTTCCCCCTTCTCCATGAAGTACGCCCGCGTCGCGATCGTCAGCGCAACGTTGACCGACTGCTCGACCAGGATGATCGTCGTGCCGTCGGCATGGATCTCACGGACGACGTCAAGCAGCTGCGCCACGATCGCCGGCGCGAGGCCGAGCGAAAGCTCGTCGATGATCAGCAGCCGCGGCTTGGTCACGAACGTCATACCCAGCGCCAGCTGCTGCTGCTCGCCGCCGGAGAGGTTGCCGGCCAGCTGGTCCCAGCGCTCCCGCAGCCTAGGGAACAACTCCAGCACCCGGTCGGTCCGCTGAGCGAGCTCGCTCGGCGCGACCTCGCGCGAGAGCCAGGCAGCTGCGGTGAAGTGCTCGGCGACCGTCAGACTGGGGAAGACTGCCTTGCCACCGGGCACCTGCAGAATGCCCTGCCGCGAGGTTGCGACGGCGTCGGCGCGGGTGATGTCACGGCCGGCGAAGGTGATCTGACCGGCGGCTGGTTGCACCAGGCCAGAGATGGCCTTGAGCAGCGTCGACTTGCCGGCCCCGTTCGTGCCGAGCAGCGCGATGATCTCGCCCTCGGCGACGTCGAGGTCGACTCCGAACAAGATCTGCACTTTGTCGTAGGCGACGTCGACGCCGCTACATCGCAGCAGGGGCCCGTCGTAGGGCACGTTCGTCGACTCCGCATCGTGCGCCCGCAGCCTCATACGACACCGGCCGGCACGGGCTCGTCCTGAGCTGCGAGTGCGTGCTCGGCGTCGACGAGAACCATCGCCTCGTGCTCCTCGACCCGGTGGTCGGAGACCAAGGACGGTACGACGATCCCCCGCCGAGCAGCGACCTTGCGCAGCCACTTGTCCCGGGTGGAGAAGACCGACTCCGCCAACCCCCCCGGGCTGAAGTAGAGATTCAGGACGAGCAAGGGCCCGGTGACCAGCAGCGGGATCACCGAGTTGATGGTCTGGTGCTGCGCGAGCAAGACGTTCCAGAGGTTGGGTCCGAACAGCACAAGTCCCTCGATCGCCATGACACCGACCACGCACACCCATACCGACGCCAGCCCCGCAATGCATGCGGCGAGGAAGATCGCGATCGAGCTCTTCACGTCGTAGCTGGCCGGATAGACGTTGTGCTGGAGGTAGGCGAACAACACACCCGCCAGCCCGGCGAAGCCGCCCGAGACCGCGAAGGCAGCGAGCCGCGTGCGCACCGGGTTGATGGCGTACGACGCAGCGGCACGCTGGTTGTCGCGCACCGCGATGACGATGCGACCGCTGTGGTTGCGGCGGAACGCCAACGCTCCGGCGATGCAGCCGGCGAGCAGGACCACGCAGACGAAGTAGAAAGTGCGGTCGTTCTCAAGGTTGAACCGGCCGTAGAGCAACGGGCGGGACAGATGTGCCGACAGACCCGATGGCATCAGCTGTCGGCCGATCCAGTAGTTCGTGTTCAGCACGTAGTTCTGCATCGCAAAGCCGAAGGCCATGGTCGTCACGGCGAGGTACAAGCCCTGGATACGGATCGCCGGCAGTCCGATGAGCACCGCGGACAGCGCACCCGCCGCGACCCCGAGGCCGAGTGCCGCGAAGAAGTCGATGTTGTGGTTGGCGACCAGGCCGCCGGCGGCCGCGGCACCGATGCCGACAAGGCCGAACTGCCCAAGACTGATCTGGCCGGCCCAGCCGGTGAGCACGACCAGGGAGACCGCGACGACACCCCACAGGGGCAGCACCGTCAGGGTCTGTACGTTGCCCGGCCCGGCGACGAACGGCGCAGCTAGTGCGATGGCGACCGCGACGACGTAGAGGAACGCGCGGCCCCACACGACCTCGGGGGCAGACCGCAGCTCGGTCGGGATCGGTCGAAACGCCTTGACCGCCTGCCAGGTGCCGACGCCAGTGTCGAGGGCACGGGACAGTGACCCACGCTGGAGCAGCAGCGCCCCGAGGATCACGACGAGCATCAGAGCGGAGGCGACGTTGCTGCTGCCGGTGGTCGCGACAGAGGCGAAGATGAGCAAGCCGATGGCCATGCCCGCGCCGAGCGCCAGCGCCATCCGCTCCATCCGCGCGACGACCGCGGCAGCGAGACCGTAGAGCAAGGTCTGCAGGCCGAGCGTGGCATCGCTCGGGACCCCGATCAGAGGCGCCTGGGCGAAGATGGCCAGGCCCGACAGGACGCCGGCCAGCGCCCACGCGATCGTGGTGACCTGCCGGACCGGCATGCCGAGCAACGCAGCCCGGTCGGCGTTCTCGGCCGACGCTCGCAAGGCGATGCCGAGCCGCGAACGCTTCAGGAAGAGGGCCAGGCTGACCGTGAGGATCAGCACGACGGCGAACGCGAAGATCTGGTCGCCGTTGAGGATCGGCTGGCCGCGGCCGTCGCGGACCGCGAGATCGCCCCACGGTGTGGGGACCTTCGGAACCTGGGAGGCCCTGGCACCGAACCACCCCGGGATGAAGAACCCGAGCGCCGCAACACTCTGGGCCACCCCGATGGTGACCACCGTGACAATGAGCCGCGGGGACGTGGCGAACTTGCGCATCACGAGGAGGTCCGTGAGCCCGCCGGCCACCAAGCCACCGATCGCCGCGACCGGCAGGGCCACGAGGTAGTTGACACCTGCGCTCGTCACCATCAACAACGCCGTGATGGCGGGAAGCGCGCCGATCGCCGCAGCGGCGAAGTTGATGACCCGGGTCGTCCGGTAGATGAGCACCAGCGCCACCCCGACA
>JAWWOJ010000188.1:0-7121 GCA_033851885.1 Frankiales bacterium
CTCAGGACCGATGAGCAGCGCCCAGCCGGCCCGGAAGACCCCCGGCGCGAGGTCGGCGAGCAGCTGGAGCGCCTGGGCAGGCGAGGCCGCCAGCTCGTCGACGAGCTCGAGGTCGCGGTGCAGGTCGTCGGCGCCGAGATAGGGCCGCAGCGACTCGACGACGACGCCCGGGACCGACTGCGCCGACGTGATCAGGACGTCGGCCAGGCCCCCGGCGGGCAGCTGGACGAGCAGATCGTCCACGGCACCCTCGGGGCCGCGCTCGACGACGTCGAGGGACACGATGTCGGCCCCGGCCTGGCCGAGGGCGGTAGCGACAGCACCGAGCATGCCGGGGCGGTCGGGCAGCACGACACGCAACAGGTAGGCCATGGGGCCACTGTGCCCAGCGGTGATTGCGCCCGTGTTTCGCCGTGAAATCCCAGCGGTCAAATCGCCACGCGGGCCTCTCCTAGACTCGCCCGCATGCCCGACATCACGCGTGACGAGGTGGCTCACCTGGCACGGCTCGCGCGCCTCGCCCTGGACGACGCCGAGCTGGACCGGCTCGCCGGCGAGCTCGACGTCATCCTGGGAGCCGTCGCCCAGATCGCGGAGGTCACGGACGCCGCCGACGTCCCCCCGACCTCGCACGCCGTGCCGCTCGAGAACGTCACACGTCCGGATGTCATCGTGCCGAGCCTCCCGCGCGACAAGGTGCTGGCCGCCGCCCCCGCGGCCGAGGACGGCCGTTTCCGCGTCCCTCAGATCCTCACCGACGAGTCATGACCGATCTCACGCGGCTCACGGCCGTCGAGACCCGCGCGGCCATCACCAGCGGTCAGGCCAGCGCCGTCGTGGTGGCCCAGGCGCACCTCGACCGGATCGCTGCCGTCGACGACAAGGTCCACGCCTTCCTGCACGTCGACGCCGACGGAGCGCTCGCGCAGGCCAAGCGGGTCGACGCGGGCGAGGTGACCGGCCCGCTGGCCGGCGTACCCCTCGCTCTCAAGGACGTCATGACCATGGAGGGCATCCCGACGACCTGCGGCTCGAAGATCCTCGAGGGCTGGCGGCCGCCGTACGACGCGACGGTCACCGCCCGGCTCAAGGCGGCGGGTGTCGTCATCCTCGGCAAGACCAACATGGACGAGTTCGCCATGGGGTCCTCCACCGAGCACAGCGCCTACGGCCCCACGCACAACCCGTGGGACCTCGACCGGATCCCAGGCGGGTCCGGCGGCGGGTCGTCAGCGGCACTCGCGTCGTACCAGGCTCCGCTCGCGATCGGCACCGACACCGGCGGCTCCATCCGGCAGCCGGCCTCGGTCACGGGGACGGTCGGCGTCAAGCCGACCTACGGCGGGGTGTCGCGCTACGGCCTCGTCGCGTTCTCCAGCTCACTGGACCAGGCCGGTCCGTGCGCCCGCACCGTGCTCGACGCAGCGCTGCTGCACGAGGTCATCGCCGGTCACGACCCGTGCGACTCGACGTCGATCCCCGCACCCGTACCGCCCGTCGTCGAGGCCGCGCGCCACGCGTCGGTCGAGGGGCTGCGCGTCGGCGTCGTGAAGGAGCTGCAGGGCGACGGCTACGAGCCCGGTGTCACGGCCCGCTTCGAGGAGGCGGTGGCGCTGCTGCAGTCGCAGGGCGCGATCGTCAGCGAGGTCAGCTGCCCCCACTTCGGCTATGCCCTGCCCGCCTACTACCTGATCGCGCCGTCGGAGGCGTCGTCCAACCTGGCCCGCTTCGATGGCGTCCGCTACGGCCTGCGGGTCGGCGACGACGGAGACCGTTCGCTCGAGGAGGTCATGGCACTCACCCGGGCGCGGGGGTTCGGGGCGGAGGTGAAGCGCCGGATCATCCTGGGCACCTACGCGCTCTCGAGCGGCTACTACGACGCCTACTACGGTCAGGCGCAGAAGGTCCGGACGCTCATCAGCCGTGACTTCCAGGCGGCCTGGTCGCGGGTCGACGTGCTGGTCGCGCCGACCTGCCCCACCGTCGCGTTCCCGCTGGGCGCCAAGCTCGAGGACCCGCTCGCGATGTACAAGCAGGACATCTGCAGCATCCCCGCCAACCTGTACGGCGGTCCGGCCGCGTCCTTCCCGGCGGGCCTGTCCGAGGGACTTCCGGTGGGTTTCCAGGTGATGGCACCCACGCTGCGCGACGACCTGCTGTACCAGGTCGGCGGTGCCCTCGAGAAGGTCCTGCCCCCCGCCGTACCGCCCCTGTCCTGGGAGTCCTGAGATGTACGAGAAGGACCTCGAGGAGTTCGAGCCGGTCATCGGCCTCGAGACCCACGTCGAGCTCGGCACCGCCTCGAAGATGTTCTGCGGCTGCGCCACGGAGTTCGGTGCGGAGCCGAACACGCACACCTGCCCGGTGTGCCTCGGCCTGCCCGGCGCGCTGCCCGTCGTCAACGAGAAGGCCATCGAGTCGACGATCCGGATCGGGCTCGCGCTGCACTGCGACATCGCGACGTGGTGCCGGTTCGCGCGGAAGAACTACTTCTACCCCGACATGCCCAAGAACTTCCAGACCTCGCAGTACGACGAGCCGCTCTGCACCGACGGCTACCTCGACGTCGACGTGGACGGCTCCGTCGTGCGGGTGCCGATCGAGCGGGTGCACCTCGAGGAGGACACCGGCAAGACCCTGCACGTCGGTGGTTCGACGGGCCGCATCCACGGGGCGACGCACTCGCTCGTCGACTACAACCGCGCCGGCATCCCGCTGGTCGAGATCGTCACGAAGCCGGTCGTCGGCACCGGCCAGCGGGCCGCGGCGGTCGCGAAGGCCTACGTCACCGAGCTGCGCGACGTCCTGCGCGGCCTCGACGTGTCCGACGTCCGTATGGAGCAGGGCTCGATGCGCTGCGACGTGAACACCTCGCTGAACCGGCCGGGGGAGCCGTGGGGCACCCGTACCGAGACCAAGAACGTCAACTCGCTGCGCTCCGTCGAGCGGGCGGTCCGGTCCGAGGTCGAGCGGCAGGCAGTGCTGCTTCGGTCGGGTGGCCGCATCACGCAGGAGACCCGGCACTTCCATGAGGACTCGGGCACCACGTCGCCCGGGCGCTCCAAGGAGGAGGCCACCGACTACCGCTACTTCCCCGAGCCGGACCTCGTGCCGATCGCACCCGACCGGGAGTGGGTCGGAGCCCTTAAGGCGGTGCTGCCCGAGGCACCCTCGGTGCGTCGCAAGCAGCTCCTCGCGCAGCTCGGGCTCTCCGACCTCGACGCGCAGGCGATGGTCAACGCCGGCGTCCTCGACCTGGTGCTCGCGACCACCGAGGCCGGCGCGCCCGCCGCGGAGGCCCGCAACTGGTGGCTGGGCGCGCTGGCGCAGGCCGCCAACACCCAGGGCGTCGAGGCCTCGGAGCTGCCCGTCACGCCGGCTCAGATCGCGCGCGTCGTCGAGCTCGTCGCGGCCGGCGACCTCACGGCCGGTCTCGCCAAGCAGGTCGTCGACGGCGTCCTCGCCGGCGAGGGCTCACCGGACGAGGTCATCGCCTCGCGCGGGCTGGCGGTCGTCACGGATGAGGGGGCCCTGACCGAGGCCGTCGAGGCGGCCCTGGCGGCCGATCCCGAGGCCGCGGAGAAGGTCCGCGGCGGCAAGGTCCAGGCCGTGGGGGCGCTGGTAGGCCGGGTCATGAAGCAGACCCGTGGCCAGGCCGATGCGGCCGCGGTACGAGCCCTCCTCCTCGACAAGCTCGGCGTCCCCGACAGCTGATCACGGGGCAGGCGCGCGTCATTCGGAGGTCGCCTGTTGGGCCTTCCTGGCCAGCAGCGTCGCGTTGAGCTCGGCGCCGATCAGCAGGCTGAAGCACAGCAGGTAGAACCAGGTCATCAGGATGAGGCCGCCCCCGAGGGCACCGAGCACGGGTGACTCCGGCACGACCACCTTGAGGTAGCTGCTGAAGCCGAGCGAGGCCGCACCCCAGAGGAACGACGTGAGCAGGGCACCCGGGATGCCGGACCGCCAGCGGGCAGGTCGGTCGGGGGCGATGTGGAACACGGTCGTCGCCCAGGCGATGAGAGCGAGCAGCGCCACCGGGTAGCGGACGTAGTACCAGACGAACGTGTAGCTCTGCGAGAACCCGATGTCCTTCGCGCCCAGCAGCGGACCGAGGACGAACGCGGTGATGAGGATCGTGCCGGCGGCGAGCGACCCGAGCCCGAGCAGCAGGCCGAGGAAGCGCCGCCGCCACCAGCCCCGGTGGTCCTGCACGTCGTAGGTGAGCGTCACCGTGTTGATGACCGACGCGAAGGCCTGCGCCACGGACCCGAGCGCGACGACCAGGGCCAGCGTCAGGGCGTTGCCGTGGGTCTTGAACAGGTTGCTCACGGTCTGGTCGACCCCGGACGCGGACGAGGTGAGCACCGTCTTGAGGAAGTCGCTGATGGCCAGCTTGACGCGGTCGATGTCGCCCTGGCCGACCAGGCTCTCGACCTGGCCGAGCACGGCGGCCAACACGAGCAGCGTCGGGAAGACCGTGAGGACGCCCATGAAGGCGTTCTCACCGGCGAGGCCCAGGATGCGGTCACGATCGGACTTGCGCCAGACGTCGGTGACCAGGCGGCCGAGCCGCCCGGGTGCCGAGCGGGGCTGCGGCCGGGCGGCGTCCGCGGCCGTGGCGGCCGCACGGCCCGACGGGCTGCGTCGCTCCGCGGCTGCGTCGTTGAGGCTGGGGGCGGTCACCCGTCCAGTCTGGCGGATGCGCTGCCCGGGGGCCGGGAGGTGGGCAGCAGATCCCGCGCGAGCAGGGCCAGCGACCAGAAGACGAGGTCGTCCACCCGCTCCGTCGAGCGGCCGGTGAGCGCCTCGACCCGCCGCAGCCGGTTGAGCACCGTGTTGCGGTGGCAGTAGAGCTGGGCTGCCGTCTGACCCGCCGAGCCGCCCGTGTCGAGCCAGGCTGTCAGGGTGCGTAGCAGCACGTCGCGCTCGTCCTCGTCGAGTGCCAGGACACCGGCCAGCGCCTGGTCGACGAGCCGGCCGGCGAGCTCCGGCGAGCTCACGACCAGCGCCCCTGGTAGCCGGTCGTCGAGAGCAGACACGCCTGGTACGCCGGGCGGCTGGGCGCGGAGGGCGACCTGGGCCAGGCGCTGCGCGACGTCCACCGCTCCGAGTCCGTCTACGACGGGGGACAGCCCGCCGCGCAGCCCTTCGAGCACGCGCAGCAGGTCATCGACCGTGCCCCGGGTCAACGAGACGACGCCGATCTCGGAGTCCGCGCGGTCCCGCCACGCCGACCGGAGGCCGCGGACCGCGAGCGCGTCGCCGACGGGACGGCGGTGGTCGGTCCCGGCGAGTGCGACGACGACGTAAGCCCCGTCCTCAGGAAGGTCGAGGACGGCGGCTGCCTCGGCGAGGACGGGCCGGTCACGACCGCGGCCCTCGAGCAACGCGTCCAGCAGGGCATCGCGACGGCGGTCGTCGCGTCGCAGGAGGTGCTGCTCGGTCTCGCGGTAGGCCCGCGCGACCTCCGAGGAGTAGCTGTCCACCAGCTCCCACACGTACGACGCCGCCTCGACGAGCCCCTCCAGCGCGCCGTCGTCGCGGGCCTGCGTGACCAGCGAGTCCCAGATGATCCGGTGCCCCAGCCGGTAGGCGTGGAGCACCGACTCGAGCGGCATGCCCTGCTCGGCGCGCCGGTGTCCGGTCGCGTGCGGCGCGTCGAACAGGTCGCCGTCGCCGGGCTCCCCGGTCAGCGATTGCAGGATCCGGGACAGGTTGTCGTGGCACGACCGGCGCAGATCGTCGGGGGACGTCCGGTCACCGCCGTAGGAGGGGTCGGCGTCGAGGATGGCCCCCACGAGCCGCTCGGTCACCGGGTCGAGCTCGGCCAGCACCCGCTTGGCCAGCAGCGTGACGGGCTCTGGAGGGCTGCTCATGAGCGGGCTCACGCTCGGAGGGTACGGCGAGCACCAGCCGTCCGCCCCTCTGCGCAGAATGTCGGCTGTGCACCGGTTGCGTCTCGTGCTGGTTGCCGCCCTCGTGGTGGCCGCCGTGCCGCTGACTGCCCGCGCGCACTCCTATGCCGACCCGGCACTGCGCACGGTGATGGACGGGATCCAGCCGGCCCCGTTGCCGACCGGCGTCTTGGTGACGGTGGTCCCCAGCGTCGTCGACGAGGTGCTCCTCACCAACCCGACCGCGAGCGTCCTCGAGGTCGAGGCGGTCGGCGGCGAGCCGTTCCTGCGGGTCAGCGCGGCGGGGGTGCTGGCCAATCTCAACAGCCCCGACTGGTATCTCACCGGGACCCCTGAGGGCGGCATCGTGCCGTCGGGCCTCGGCCGCACGCCCCGGTGGGCGCGGGTCAGCGCCGGCTCGACCTGGGCGGAGTTCGACCCGCGCCTGCACCCGGCGGTGACCCCGTCGGCGGCGCAGCGCAAGGCCGGCCGCGAGGCGGTGCTTGCGACCTGGCGGGTCCCGCTCCGCTACGGCGATCGGCAGGTGGCGGCGACAGGGCACATCCTGTTCTCACCGATCCGCGGCGCGTTCACCGTCGCCGTGACGGACGCGCCCGCCGGGGTCACGGCCACGGCGCTGCAGGGCGAGCTGCCGGGGCTGTTCGTCCGGTCGACGCGACCCCTGGTGGTCGAGGGCCGGGATGGCCGGCCCTTCCTCACCTTCGACGGCGAGATCTGGGCGGTCGACCCGACGAGCCCGAGCTGGATCGACCTCGAGCGCGCCCGGGGTCGTCCGGTCCCGACGACTGCGCGGGCGTCGACGGAGGTCGCGCGCGGGCCGTCGTACAGCTGGTTGGACAGCCGGCTCCGCTATCCGCACGACCTGCCGCCGGAGGACACGCTGGCCACGGAGGCCGTGGTACAGAGGTGGCGCGTGCCGGTGACGATCGGCGGCAGCGCGGGTGCCATCGAGGGGACCGTCACCTGGGTGCCGCGGTCCGTGGCGTTGCGCGCCGGGTCCGACGTGGCCGCGGGCAGCCATGTCTGGGCCATCGTCGGCGGTGCGACGGCTGCGGTCCTGCTCGTGGCCGTCCTGGGTGCAACGTGGTTCCGGCGCCGTCCTCGCGGTGACCACGCCTAGTCCTTCGGGGCGATTGCTGTGCCGCCGCCCACAGGCGTCCCGCCCGGGGTGCGGAAACCTCTCTTGCACGACCGTTTCACCCCTTG
>JAWWOJ010000200.1:0-6724 GCA_033851885.1 Frankiales bacterium
GAAGGGGGTGCTGACCATCCGCGCCGCGAGGTAGTCGTCCAGGCTCAGCGGATCGCGGTAGATCGCGTCGGGGTTGTGGGCGGCGTTCGCGCGCGCAGTGAGGGCTATCGGCGCCAAGGTGCTCGCCCGGTCCCCCCCGTAGCGCCAGAAGTAGTTGGTGGCGTTCACGCCGATCCAGTTGGACGCGGACATCGCACCGAAGGGCGCCCGCCACTCGAGAATGCCTGACGCCCGGCCGCCACCCCCCGACCCGCCGCTGCCTGCGCGGACCCGCGCCGTGTTGGTCGCCTCCCACACGGTCCGGAAGCAGAGCACGTGCCGGCACAGCCCGGCGGCCACGGCGAGCATCGCTGCGACGACGCTCCCCGTCGGGCCGGGCGTCTCCCCGCCTCCGTTGATCCACGTGGGACGGAGCCGGAGGGCCTCCTCGAGCGCCGTGACTCCCCCCTCGGAGAAGCCTGGTGTGTAGCCGCCCGGATAGCTCGACAGCCCGTCGATGTCCTCCAGCCGCAGCCCGGCGTCCTCCACCGCCCGCAGGCAGGCCTGGACCGTGAGGGACAGCGGATCGACCATCAGCCGGCGTCCGATGGTCGAGCTGCCGACACCGGTGAGCGCGACGCGGTCCTCGAACTTGCGCGGCGAGGCCATCGACCTGAGGGATCGCGTCATGTCACGCGGTGCGGGGACCGGGCCGGGCTCGGCGTCGGCTATCGGCTCGAACAGTGGGAGCCAGAGATCGCCCAGTGCCTCGAAGGTGACGCGCACCCGCATCCCGACGAAGACGTCCTGCGGTTCGCAGCCCACGATGTTGGTGGTCAGCCGGGTGTCGGGGTCCTCGTCAATCGCGACGACGGCGATGACATACGGGACGGGGAAGTCCGGCAGCCACTGCTGGTGGTTGACGGTGCAGCCGACGACCGTGGCCCGTCCGGACACCGGGGACAGCGCGACGTCGGTGCTCCGGCAGGCAGGGCAGATCGGCGCGGGCGGGTGGTGGTAGGTCTGGCACGCGCCGCACTGCGAGATGCGCAGCACGCCGTCCGCGCCGTTGGCCCAGAAGGCCTCGCTGCCCATGGTGGGCTGCGGGACCGGGCGCTTGGGAGCCATTCCCATGCTGGCTGCTCCTCGGAAGTAGGGCTACTGGGCGAGCGCGGAGGACACCAGGTCACCCCGCGCCTCCAGGAACGGCTCGGGGGCCTGTGCCTGCAAGGCGTCCACGACGATCGCAGCGACGTCCTGAGGCGTCTGCAGCTCGTACTTGATCCAGCCCTCGGCGTACCAGCGGTCGATCCAGTAGGACAGGAACTCCGGGTCCATCTGGTTGGAGACCTCCGTGTCCGACGTTGGTCCGACCGACACGTCGGTGACCCGCAGGGACGGGTACTCCCCGCGCAGACCGAGGCAGAACAGGCCGAGCGCGCCCTTGGAGACTCCATAGGCGACCAGTCCCGGGTAGGGGCGCTCCCCCGAGTCGGACGTCAGGAAGACCGCGCGCCCCTGGCTTCCCTCAGCGGTCAGGTGCCGTAGTGCGGACCGCGTCACCAGGACACCCCCGAGCAGGTTGGTGCGGAGGATGTCGAGCCAATCGTCCGCACCGGCCTGGTCCAGCGGCGTGAAACGGCCCACTCCCGAGGCGAACACGACAGCGTCCAGGCCGCCGAGGTGCGCAGCGGCGTCGGACACCAGCCGCTCGCACTGCTCCGGCTCTCTGACGTCGCACCCCATGGCCTGCGCGCCGGCAAGCTCGACGAGCCGATCCACCCGGCGGGCGGCCGCGACGACCCGAGCGCCCCGGCCGACCAGCTGGACGACCACCTCCCGACCGATGCCGCTCGAGGCCCCGACCACCAGGGTCCGCATCCCGCTCAATGAGTCATTCGACATGTCGCTCATCCCTTGTTGGCGGACTTCATCCGGGCGAGATCGGCCATCACGACGGTCTGGCCGCCGGTGGCGGCCCGCGCGCGGGTGTGGCCCAGGTGGTGCATGTCGAAGCTCGACGCGATGGACGTAGAGAAGCCCATGGTGTCCATCGTCTGGTTCACCCCTCGCTTCGCCATCCGCAGCGCCCACGAGTCCATGCCCGCGATGTGCCTGGCCAGCTCCATGGTGTAGCTGCCGAGTTCGTCGAGAGGCACGACGTGGTTCACCATCCCGGTCTGCCGGGCCTCCTCCGCGGTGAAGGCCCTGGCCGTGAAGAGCAGCTCCTTCGCCTTCCGCGGTCCCAGCTCCCAGGTGTGCGCGTGGTACTCCACGCCCATGATGCCCAGCAGCGCCACGGGGTCGGAGAACTGCGCGTTCTCCGCAGCGATGATGAGGTCGCAGGGCCAGCACAGCATCAGGCCCGCGGCGATGCACTTGCCCTGCACGGCGGCGATCGTCGGCTTCGGAATGTCGCGCCAGCGCCGGGCGTAGTCGAGGTAGCCCCTGGTCTCCCAGTCGTAGTACGACTCGGCCTCGAGCTTGCCGTCGATGCGCGCCGGCCCCAGTCCGAGCCCCACCCCTGACGGGTCGTGGCCTGCCATGTCATGGCCGGCCGAGAAGTGCTTGCCGGTCGTCTGGAAGACGATGACCTTGACGTCCGGGTCCTGGTCCGCGCGGCACCAGGCCTCGTCGAGGTCCTTGAGGATGCCAGGGGTCTGCGCGTTGGCGGCTTGCGGTCGGTCGAGCGTGATGACGGCGACGTGGCCGTCGAGCTCGTAGCGGACGAAGTGCTCGAGAGTCATGCTGTGCTCCCCTGCTGATAGGCGGACGTCGGTGGTTCGCCGAGCAGCCGCGTGAGCTCGAACTTCTTGATCTTCCCGGAGGGCGTCATAGGAAGGCCCTCCACGAACTGGTAGTCGACCGGTGTCTTCTGACGCGCCAGGCCCTGGCTGAGCAGGTGTGCCTGCAGGTCCTCGATCGAGATCGACGCGTCGCCGTCGAGCACCACGAACGCCACGGGGACCTCTCCCAGTCGCCCGTGCTGGGCGGGAACGACGGCGGCGGCCCGGACGGCACTGTGGGCGGTGAGCAGGTCCTCGATCTCGCGGGTCGAGAACTTCTCGCCACCCCGGTTGATGATGTCCTTGAGCCGTCCCGTGATGGTGACGTGCTGGCCACCCAGGACGCCCACGTCGCCGGTCCGAAACCAGCCGTCGGCGTCAAGGGCCGCGTCGTTGGAAGGGGCGTCAAGGTAGCCGATCATCCGCTCCGGCCCACGCACCAGCAGCTCCCCCGCCCGTCCCGGGGGCAGCTCTGTGCCGTCCTCGTCGACGACCTTCAGTTCCACGCCAGGTGCGAGTGCCCCGTCGGTCTCCGCACGCTGGGGGAAGGGCGACGACGCGTTCATCACGGTCACCGTCGGCAGCTCGGTCATGCCGTAGACGCGGGCAGCGGGGATGCCCCGCTCCTCGCTGCGCTCCATCACCGAGCGCGGCACGGGTGCGCCCCCACAGGCGAACATCCGCAGCGGGAGCCTTGCGCCGACCGCGCTCGCGGCTTCGGTGAGCTCATGGAGGAAGACGGTCGCACCGGCCGAGTAGGTGACGCGGTGGCGCAGGACGTCACGCACGGCCTGCGGCGGATCCCACCGCTCGGCGAGCACGGCCCGGGCTCCCACCAGCGCCGGCATCGTCATGGCGTTGAGCAGGCCGGTGATGTGTTGCAGCGGCGCGGCCATGTAGGCGGTGTCCTCGTAGGACAGGCCCCAGGCATCCACCAACTGCCTGGACTCCGCCAACAGGGTGCGCGAGGAGTGCACCGCGCCCTTGGGGGCGGACGTCGTTCCCGACGTGAACAGCACCAGGCACGGCGCGTCAGGGCTGGTCACGGCTGCAGGAGCGGACTGCGGGTGCGACAACACCTCGTCAGCCGTGGTCCAGCCGCGCCTGTCACCACGCAGCACGATCCTGCGGACCGCGCCAAGACCGGCTGCGTCAAGCAGGTCGTCGAGGGCCTCGGCGTGTGCGAAGCCCCGGTGCGTCACCGGTGCGATCACGACGGAGGGCCGCACCTGTTCGAGGATCTGCCGCAGCTCACGCTCCCGGTAGAACGGGACCACCGGAGCACTGACGGCTCCCACCTGCCAGCTCGCCAAAGCAAGGACCTGCGCCTCCCACCAGTTGGGGGTCTGCCACAGCACGACGTCACCGGGCAGCAACCCCGCGGCCGACAACCACCCGGCGGCCCGCGAGACCAGGTCGCCCAGCTGCTGATAGCTGAGCTGCCTGTCCTGGTCGACGAGGGCTGCCTTCGCCGGCCACAGCCGGGCCGCCCGCTCCACCAGCGTCGTCACCAGCTGGTCGGTCGTGTAGCCGCGGCGGGCGTAGTCCTGGCGAAGGCGGACCGGCACCTGCGGCGCGACGACGCTCGCAGCGTCCAGCCGCAGCGGCTCGCGGCTCATCCGCCCATGCTCATTCCGCCGTCGACGGTGAGCACCGAACCCGTGACGTAGGACGCCCGCTCGTCGACGAGGAACGCGACGGCGTGTGCCAGCTCCTCGGGTCGGCCCCACCGGCCGAGCGGGATGAGCCCAGTGACCTTCTCGGGGTCGGTGTAGCGGAGGCCCGTGGGCAGGTCGGTGTCGAAGCTTCCCGGTACGACGCAGTTGACGGTGATTCCGTGGCGGGCCACGCTCCGGGCCAGGGAGCGGGTCAACCCGACCAGCCCGGCTTTGGCTGCACCGTAGGCGATCTGCACCGGGCTCCCCATCGACGCGGTGACGGAGCCTACGTTGACGACACGGCCGGCACCGCGGACCTGCATGTCGGGCAGCGCCGCCTGCGCCAGGTAGAACGATGCCGACAGGTTCACCTGCAGCTGCCGCATCCACGTGTCCGAGGTGAGGTCACGCAGCTTGCTTTCGACGACGACGCCCGCGTTGTTGATCACGCAGTCCAGCCGCCCGTGCCGCTCGAGGACCGACGCGACCAGGCCCTGGCACTGCAGCGGGTCGGAGACATCCGCCTGAAGTACCGAGACCGACGGGTAGTCCTCCTGAAGGGAGTTCGCTGCGACGGCGTCGGTGGCGTAGACAGCAACCACCGTCAACCCCTCGGCGACCAGGCGCTCGCTGATGGCCCGTCCGATACCACGGGTCCCGCCGGTCACCAGGGCGACGCGCTGCCCGGTCACCCGGCGTCCGACTTCGTCTGGAGCCTGAGACGCAGCCGCTGGACCCGGTCGGCGTGCTCGTCGCTGTCGAAGCACGCGAGCTCTGCCTCAGCGCACCGCGGCAGTGCAGCAGCGGCCCGTTCGACGTGCTCGTTGAGCAGGCTGCGGACCCGCTGGACAGCGTCCGGCGGCAGAGCCGCGAGACGCTGAGCCAGCGCGGTCACCTGTTCCAGGAGCTCGTCCGGGGAGACCACCCGGTTGGCGAGTCCCAGCCGGTGGGCTTCGGGTGCGGAGACGCGGTCGCCCAGAAGCAGGTGCTCCCGCGCGGCGGACAGGCTGGTCAGCAACGGCCACAGGACCAGCCCGCCGGCGCCGTCGAGCAGACCAAGGGCGACCCGCGGGTCGCTGAGGGAGGCGTCCTCGGCCATCACGACGAGGTCGCACAGCAGCGCCACGGTGCAGCCGGCGCCGACCGCCGCGCCGTTCACGGCAGCGATGCTCGGGAAGGGCAGCCGGAGCAGCTCCCAGAACAGGTCGGTGTGGGCGGACAGGACCTTGGCGCGCAACCCGGGATCGGCCCGCATCGCCTGGATCGTGGCGACGTCTCCCCCGGCGCTGAACGAGCTGCCCGCGCCGGTCAGCACGAGACAGCGGACCCGCGCGTCGCCCTTGAGAGCACGGACCGCGTCGAGGAGGGCGTCGGTGATCTCGTGGTCCAGCGCGTTGGCGCGGGACGGTCGGTTGATCGTCAGCGTCGCGACGGATTCTTTTACACCCGCCTCGACCAGAGCTGCGCTCACAGCTCGACCAGTCGCGGCAGCGCGCCGAGCTCGATCAGCCGGGCGCCGATGAGAGCCGGCAGCTCGGTCGCCGATCCCAGGAACCGGTCGAGCACCGACACCCGCTTGAGGTAGCGGTGGAACGGGTGCTCGGCGGTGAAGCCGATGCCCGCCAGCACCTGCTGGCACTGCGTCGCTGCGATCTTCGCGGCCCGACCCGCCAACGACTTCGCCAGCATCGCCGCGAGCACCTCGTCGTCGGAGCACCAGGACAACTCGACGGCGGCGGCCGCTGCCTCCTTGGCGACGAAGGCGTCGGCCAGGCGGTGCCTGACCGCCTGGAAGCTTCCGACCTGGCGTCCGAACTGGACCCGGTCAAGGGCATGCTGCACTGCCAGCTCGAGCATCCGCTCGACCGCGCCGACCAGCTGGTGGGCCAAGGCCCGGCGTCCCGCTGCCTGGACGGCCGACCAGGTCTGCTCTGCCTGCTCGCCCGTCAGGACGATCTCGGGACGCAGGCCGGCGAGCTCCACGGCGATCAGTCCTAGACCAGGGTCGAGGCCGCGGACCTCCCGCAACTGGCTCGGCTGCGACGTGTCGAACTGGGCCCACACGATCCCGTGGCCCCTGCTCATCGCGCTGAGCAACCGCACCGGACGGCCGTCGCCGAGCACGAAGCAACCGCCGGACGCCAGACGGTCGGGCAGCTCCGCAGGGAGCGCCTGCCCGAAGCCGGGTAGAGCGACGGCGCTGCCGGCCGTGAGCTGGTCGGTGCCGACGGGGAACGCCGCGCGCAGGACGTCCTGCAGCGCGCCGGACATGGCACCGGACCGGCCCATGGCGTGGAAGAG
>JAWWOJ010000236.1:0-5720 GCA_033851885.1 Frankiales bacterium
CCGCGACCTGGCCCTCGGGACCGCGCTCGGCACGCTGCCACGGGCCTTCTCCTACACGGCGATCGGTGCGTCCCTCGACGACCCGTCGTCCGCGCTGGCCTTCGCCGGTGTCGCGGGGGTCATCGCGTCGGCGGTGCTCGGCGGCTATGTCGCCCGCCGCGCCTGGAAGGGTCGGCCGCGCATGATCGACGGTGACGTTCAGGTGGATCGGGACCGATGAGGCGCTCGGAACTCGCCGTCGATCACTCGTCGAGGACGGTGCCGCCGAGCTGGTCCCTGAGCAGCGCGATCGCGGCGTCCTCGCCACCCCCGCCGATGCGCTCGCCCTGCGGGTTGTCGGGGTCCTCCGGCTCGATCTCGTCACCCGGCGCCAGTCCCTCGTACGCCGGGACGGTCGGCGCCTCCGCGACCGGTGCCGCCGCCACGGGCGCGGCGGCAGGAGTCGGACCGGGGGTCTCCCCGCCGGTAGCGGTGGTGATGACGAGCGTGGCGTCCAGGCCGAGGACTGCCTGCAGCGACTCCTTCAGAGCGGCCTCGTTGGTGCCGAGCTGGAAGGTCCGTGCGAGTGCCGCGGTCGTGAACCCGAGGGTCACCACCTTGCCCTGGACGTCGAGGACCTGGGCGTTGAGCAGCAGCGCCTTCGTCGTCCGCTTGCGTCCGTTGACGTCGTCGAGGACCGCGTCCCACGACCGACGGACGGCGGTGGCATCCAGTCCTCCGGCCGCAGCCGGTGGCTCGGGGGCCGGCTCCGGCTCGGGGGTGGCGGCGACCTCAGGGGTGCCGGGCACCGCGGCGGTCGGCCAGGAGGGCGGCTCCGGAGCCGGGGGGGGCACGGGAGCCACCGGAGCAGGCGTGACGAGACGAGGCGCCGCGGCCGGAGACGGTGCGGTGTCGTCCGTGATCTCCAGGCGCCGCTCGATGCGCTCCACCCGCGACAGCACCGCCGCGTCCCCGAGGGAGGCCGCCGGCAGCAGCACCCGCGCGCAGATGAGCTCGAGCAGCAGTCGCGGGCTCGTCGTACCCCGCATCTCGGTGAGTCCGTCGTGGAACAGGTCCGCCGCGCGCGAGATCCCCGCCGTACCAAGGGATGCGGCTTGGCGGGCCATGGCGGTCAGCTGATCGGGTGGGCAGTCGAGCAGACCCTTGTCGCCGGCCTCAGGAACAGCATCGAGGACGACCAGGTCACGGAGCCGTTCGAGGACGTCGGCCGCAAACCGGCGCGGGTCGTGGCCGTTTTCCATGACCCGGTCGACAGTGGCGAACACCGAGGCCCCGTCGCGAGCCGCGAACGCGTCGACGACGTCGTCGAGCAGGCTGTCCGGCGTGACACCGAGCAACTGCGCGGCGTCGTCACGGGTCACGCCCGCCGGACCTGCCGAGGCGAGCACCTGGTCGAGGATCGACAGCCCGTCACGGGCGGATCCGGCGGCGGCGCGGACGACGAGCGGCAGGACCGTGGGGTCGACGGCGATGCCCTCCTGGTCCACCACCGACTGGAGCAGGTCGGTGAGCTCGCGGCGCGGCATGAGGCGGAACGGGTAGTGGTGGGTGCGCGAGCGGATGGTGGCGAGCACCTTCTCGGGCTCGGTCGTCGCGAAGACGAAGCGCAGGAACTCCGGCGGCTCCTCGACGAGCTTGAGCAGCGCGTTGAAGCCCTCCCTCGAGACCATGTGCGCCTCGTCGATGATGTAGATCTTGTACTGGCTGGCGACCGGCGCGTAGAAGGCCCGCTCACGCAGGTCACGGGCATCGTCGACACCACCGTGCGAGGCCGCGTCGATCTCGACGACGTCGAGCGAGCCGGGGCCGTTAGGGGCCAGCGCGACACAGCTGTCGCAGACCCCACAGGGGTCCGGAGTCGGTCCCTTCTCGCAGTTCAGCGAGCGGGCGAGGATGCGGGCGCTGGAGGTCTTGCCGCACCCGCGCGGGCCGCTGAACAGGTAGGCGTGGTGGACCTTGCCGTTGCGCAGCGCCTGCTGCAGCGGGCCGGTGACGTGCTCCTGACCCTTGACCTCGGCGAAGGTGCCGGGGCGGTACTTGCGGTACAGAGCCAGGCTCACGCGCACCTCCAAAAGACTGAGGACCCCCCGCGCACCCGCTCAGAGCCCGCCTGCCCTTGCTGCCTTCCGGCCCTGGGGGAGTTCAGCGAGATGGGCGCCGCACGAGGGGTCTGCGGTCACTGTAGTGCGACCCCCGACGCCGGCGATCCGGCCCTGTAGATTGTCCGGCGGAGGATTCGCCTAGTTGGCCTATGGCGCACGCTTGGAAAGCGTGTTGGGGGCAACCCCTCGCGAGTTCGAATCTCGCATCCTCCGCCACCACCACACGACCACCACCACGACAGCCGCGTGTCAGGCTGCCGGCATGACGTTCACCCCCGGCCAGGTCGTCACGGTCTTCCGGTCGCGGCTCCGTCCGGACCACCTGGAGGAGTACGGCGGGACGGCCGCCCGCATGGATGAGCTGGCCCGCTCGATGCCGGGCTACGTCGAGCACAAGGCGTTCACGGCCGAGGACGGCGAACGGGTCACGCTGGTGACGTTCGCGGACCGCGCCTCCCACGACGCGTGGCGCACGCACCTCGAGCACCGGTCGGCGCAACGGCGCGGCCGGGAGGCGTTCTACGAGACCTACAGCGTGCAGGTCGCGGACGTGACCAGCGTCAGTTCGAATGGCGGTGGCGGTGGGATTTGAACCCACGGACGGCTTGCACCGTCACACGCTTTCGAGGCGTGCTCCTTCGGCCGCTCGGACACGCCACCGGCGGAGACTCTAGCGAACGGCGGACGGTGACTCCCGTCACAGTTGCACCTGCAATATCTGAATGTTCAACCATGTTGTGCCCTGCAGACCCACCAACCTCAGGAGCCAGCATGACGACCCTCGATCTCCGTCCCCTCGTCCTCGACGACGCCGCCGCCGACCTGCTGTTCCGGGACGCGCGCACCGCCAACACCTTCAGCACCGAGCCCGTGACGGACACGCAGCTGCAGACCATCTACGAGCTCACGAAGTTCGGCCCGACGCTGATGAACGCGCAGCCGCTGCGTGTGGTCGCGGTGCGGACCGCGGACGCGAAGGCCCGGCTCCTCCCGCTCATGGCGGAGGGCAACCGAGCGAAGACCGAGAGCGCCCCGGTGACGCTGGTGCTCGGCTACGACGTCGACTTCCACGAGCAGTTCCCGACGACGTTCCCGCACCTGCCCGACGCCAAGGACCGCTTCCCGGACGAGGACGTCCGGCACGGGATCGGGCGTGACAACGCCTTCCTCCAGATCGGCTACCTGATCCTGGCGGTCCGCGCGGCCGGCCTGGCGGCGGGCCCGATGGGTGGGTTCGACCGCGACGGGGTCGATGCCGAGTTCTTCGCCGACGGCCGCACGAAGTCGGTCCTGGTCGTGAACGTTGGCAACCCTGGCGAGAACCCGTGGATGGACCGGCTCCCCCGCTTGTCCTATGAGGCCGTCGTCACCGAGCTCTGAGCGACTGCCCTGACCGAGGACCAGCACAGCATCAGGGAAGTCGGTGGTGGGCGAAGAAGGTCCGGAGGAGGGCGGCGCACTCCTCGGCGAGCACGCCTGACAGCACCTCCGGACGGTGGTTGAGCCGCCGGTCGCGCAGCACATCCCACAGCGAGCCGGCGGCGCCTGCCTTGTCGTCGCCCGCGCCGTAGACGACCCGCGCCAACCGCGAGAGCACGTTGGCGCCGGCGCACATCGTGCAGGGCTCGAGCGTCACGACGAGGGTGCAGCCCTCGAGCCGCCAGTCTCCCTTGACCCGGGCGGCGGCGCGCAGCGCCAGCACCTCGGCGTGCGCCGTCGGGTCGCCGGTGCCCTCCCGGTCGTTGTGCGCCCGCGCCAGCAGGGTCCCGTCGGCGTCGAGGACGACCGCGCCCACCGGGACGTCGTCATGGTCCAGCGCGAGAGCGGCCTGCTCGAGGGCGAGCCGCATGCTCCCGTCGTATCCGCCGGTCACCCGTCGCGCAGGGAGTCGAGGACCTCGAGGAAGCCGGCCCGCTCGGCGATCCCGGTGAGCACGTCGGCGGGGAGCAGTCCCTCCTCGGCGCACAGCTCGAGCAGCACGACGGACGAGGTGCCGAGGTCCGCCAGCAGCGCCGGGTCTCCGACGGGTTCGGCGACCGGTCGGGTGCCCTCGTCCTCGTCGTCGTCGTCGAGGTCGGTCTCGTCCTCGGCCTCCTCCCACAGCATGGCCGCGACGTCGCTCGCCTGCACGGCCCGGCGGTCGGAGAGGAAGACCCGCGGCTCGTCGAGGTCCCCCGCGTCGACGCGGACGACGCCGACGTACTCGTCGTCCTCCTCGAGGAGCCGCAGCGCAGGACCCCCGTTCTGCTCCTCGACGAGGTCCCGCAGCTCCTCGGCCAGCGACTCGAGGTCCTCCACATCGCGGAGATCGAGCTCCCGGCCGGTCCAGCCGTCAGCGGTCCTCGCGAGCGCAGCGGCGAAGTAGGTCACTGGGTTTCCTCTTGCTTCCTCAGACGAGAGCGTCGACGACCCGCTCGTAGGCGTCGGCGAAGCCGAGCCGGCGGGCGAGAGTCGACAGCATCTCGTCGGCGTACGCATCGACGTCAGACAGGATCGCACCCAGCTCCATGGCGTCGAGCCCGAGGTCGTCGAAGACGTCCAAGTCCCCTGCCGGGAGGATCTCGTCGAGGTCGTCCGCCGCGGGGATGTCGAGCTCGAGCCGGTCCATGACCTGGGCCGCCAGCTCCCACTCGCTGCTCGCGGTCACGTCGCTCAGCAGGAACCGCAGCTGGCCGCCGTGGTTGCGCACGATGATGAAGAAGTCGTCGGCGACGTCGACGAGCGCGAAGCTGCCCGGCAGCTGGCCGCGGACGGCCTGCTCGACGTCCGCGAGGTCCCCCGACACACCCGGCGGCAGCTGGCCCACCTGCCACCCGGCACCGTCGCTGAACACGACGACTGCCCAGGTCTCCTCGTTGCTGTCGGCCACGCCGCGACGATCGCAGGTGCAGAGCCGGGTGGGAAGGGGTAGGCGAAGGGTGAGTTGAGCACCGACCCGATCATCATTCCCAGGAGGCCCCGCATGTCCGACCGCAGCACTTTCGCCCACTTTCTGCACGACGCCGGGCTCGCGGCCTGGTTCGGTGGTTCGCTCATGGGAGCCGTCGGACTCAACGGTGCTGCGGCCGAGGTCGACGACCCCGGGCAGCGCGCGCGGGCGGCCTCTGCCGGCTGGGCCCGCTGGACGCCCTTCAACGCGGCCGCCATCGGGGCCCACCTGGTCGGCGGAGCCCTGCTGCTCAAGGACAACAAGACGCGGGTGAAGAAGCAGAAGGGTGTCCTGGCCAACACGAACGCGAAGCTGTTCCTCACCGCCGGCGCGCTCGGCGCCACGGCCTACTCGCGCTACCTCGGCCAGAAGGTCATCGCGGCCGGCGACGTGCCGGTCCTGGGTGCGACAGAGCCGGGGTCGGCGACGCCGCCGGAGGTCGCCAAGGCCCAGCGCCAGCTGAAGGCGCTCCAGTGGGCG
Organism: Frankiales bacterium; assembly: GCA_033851885.1. Classification (GTDB taxonomy): domain Bacteria; phylum Actinomycetota; class Actinomycetes; order Mycobacteriales; family SCTD01; genus RYN-111. The sequence continues at coordinate 5,512 of JAWWOJ010000236.1, forward strand.
ATCCCGGGTCTGACCGGCGCGGTCCTCGCCTCGTCGTCGCTGCACGAAGAGCAGCAGAAGCCGTCCCAGGTGCTGCGCGGCACGATGAAGGGCGCCGGCGCGCGGGCCGCATCGGCTGCCGGACCGATCGCGGCGCTCGCAGGCGCCCGCGCTCTCAGCGCGGCGCACGCCGCGGGACCCGCGCTCGAGAAGGCGCGTGACAATGCGCT
>JAWWOJ010000273.1:0-5678 GCA_033851885.1 Frankiales bacterium
TTGCTGTTGAGGTCGTAGCTGTAGTGCGTCGTGATGCCCGCGGCATCGGTCTTGGTCAGCTGCCGGCCGGACGCGTCGTAGGTGTAGGTCGTGCCCGGGTCGGTCGCTGCCCCGGGGTTCTCCCGGAGCAGGTTGCCGGCCGGGTCGTAGGTCTGCACCAGCGTCGTGACGTGGTCCACCGCGGTGGTCCGCGTCCCGGCGCTGCCGTTCCACGACCACTCGGTCGTGTGCCCCGCGGGGTCGGTCGTGCTCGAGGGGTCACCAGCGGCGTTGAACGTGTTGGTGGTCGGGTTGCCCAGAGCAGGGAGGGACTCGGTCTGGTGGCCGGCGGCGTCGTAGGTCCACGTGGTCGTGTGGCCCAACGGATCGGTGCTGCTGAGCCGGTTGCCCGCCTCGTCGTACGCGAACGTCGTGGCCGGGCCGGTCGTGGCCTTCCCCGAGAGGTCCTGGACGACCACCTTCGTCATGTTGCCGTGGGCGTCGTAGCTGAAGATCCGCTTGTTCGTCGGGCCGACCGTGTCGACGAGGTGCCCCACCCCGTCGTAGTCGAAGCGCGTCCACTGGACGTTGCCCGTCGCCGGCGGCTTGATCGCCGACAGCCAGGGCCCGCTGTAGCTGTACGCCGTGGTGTTGCCCGTCGCATCGGTCTGGGAGGTAATGCGGTGCTGGCCGTCGTACTGCATCCGTACCGTCGCGGCCCGGGTCGAGCTGACAGGCACGGTCTGGCTGGCCAGGTTGCCGAAGCCGTCGTAGGTGTACGTCGACGTCCAGCCGAGCGCGTCCTGCGACTCGATGAGGCGCAGGTTGGCGTCGTAGGAGTACTGCATCGTGGCGCCCGAGGGCATCGACTGCGCGACGAGCACGTTGCCGACGTAGCGGTCGACGTAGTCCTGCCGCGTCGGTGCGGCGCCGGCGACGGAGCTCAGCACGTGCCGGGTCGTGGCCTGCGGCGAGGTGCCGTAGGTGAAGGTGGTGTCGGAGCGCTGCTGGTCGCCCGAGATCTGCAGGGAGCCGACCTTGCTGTTGCCGTCGTAGCCCGCAGAGAGGCGCGTCACGGTGGTCGGGTCCGTGATGCTCGTGAGCTTGCCCGAGCCGTCGTACCCGTACAGCCAGGTGTGGCCCAGCACGTCGGTCACGCTGGTCAGCAGGCCGGCGCTGCTGTAGGCGTAGGAGACGTGCCGCGACGGCGTGTCGATCCGGATGACGTGACCCAGGCTGTCGAGCCAGCCTGTGATCGTGCCGGCGTTGTTGGCGAGCGTGACCGTCACCTTCTGCGGCGTCCACGCGAAGGTCAGGCCCTGCCCGTCAGGTGCCTGGTAGTCGACGAGCTGCGCACGCCCGTTCGCCGTGAGGTTCACGTCCCAGCGGACGTTGTCGTCGCGGATCAGCTTGCAGGTCTTGGCTCCGCAGGTGAGCTGCGCGTGCGCTCCAGGCGGGGCGACCCAGCTGCTCGTGGTGGGGTTGAACCGCCAGACGAGCTGCTGGCCGTCCTCGCCGCGAACGGTCTCGGTCTGGCCGGGTACGACCTTCACCGAGATGTCGAAGATCGAGGACCAGCCGCGTCCGAAGGCGCCCCCGGTGGTGTCGAGGGAGTTGTAGCTCCGATCGAGCACGAACGGCTCGCCGAAGCCGGCCACGCTGACGTCGGTGGAGGAGAAGGCGAGCGCTCCCGTGGCGGTGTTCACCTTGTCGGTGGTCGCGGTCGGGTTGTCGCCGTAGACGCGCCCGCCGAAGCTCTGCTCGAGCGGCAGCGGCGTGGGCGCCTGCCCCAGCGGGGACGGCGGCGCGAGCACGACGGACAGGTTGCCGCTCTCTGCGGTGAGGTGGTCGGCGCTGTCGGTCGCGGTGAGGACGTAGCCCCCACCTGCCTGGTCGATCGAGCACCCGCTGAAGGTCGCGGTGCCCTGGTCGGCCGATTGGCTGCTGCAGGAGAGCGCGGCACCGGCGGTGCCCGTGCCCGGGGTCAGCGACAGGCCGACAGTGGCGCTGCTGCTCGTGATGACGTTGTTGCCGTGGTCCACGACCGTGACCACCGGCTGCGTCGCGAACGCATTGCCTGCCACGGCACCACCAGGCTGGGTGGCGAACCGCAGCGCGGCCGGTGCCCCGGTCGTGATGTCGAAGGGGTGGCTGGTGTCGGAGCCGACGGACGCGTCGGCGTCCAGGGTGTAGCCGGTGCCCGCCCGGTCGATGGCGCAGTCGTCGAAGCGTGCCACGCCGTGCTGCGCCGGCACCGCGAGGTCCTTGCAGGTGAGAGCCCCCGACCCCTGTCCGGAGGTTCTGGTCAGGGTGACCGTCGCGGTCGCGCTGCTGACGAGGTTGCCGCCGGCGTCCTCGATGCTGACGGCCGGCTGGTGGTCCCACGCCTCGCCGCCGGCACCGCCGCCGGGCTGCGCGGTGAACGCAATCTTCGTCGCGGGGCCGACTGTCACGTCGAACGCCGCGCTGGTGACCGTCACGGTCCCCGCGACCGTCGCCGTGAGGCGGTACCCCAGCCCAGCCTTGTCGATCGAGCAACCGCTGAACGTGGCCAGCCCGCTGGCGTTGGGAGACTCGGTGTTCGACGCGCAGTGCAGGGCGGCTCCAGGGGTGCCGCTGCCCGCGGCGATGGTGAGCGTCACAGCACCCGAGGCGGGGTTGCCGCCGCTGTCCTTGACGTCGACCGACGGCTGCGTCCCGAAAGCCGTCCCGCCTGTCCCGGCAGTCGGGGTCGTGTGGAACACCAGCTGGGAGGCGCTGCCCTCGGTGACGAGCAGGTCAGCCGTGTTGACCGAGGCGGTGCCCGAGGTGGCGGTGAGCTGGTAGGTGCCGTTCTTGTCGATCGTGCAGCCGCTGAAGTCGGCGTGCCCGTTCGTCGTGCCCAGCGTGGTGGCAACGCACGTGAGCACGGCCCCCTCGGAGTTGGTGCTGGCGTCGAGGGAGAGGGTCACGTTGCCGTTGACCGCGTTGCCCCCGGAGTCGGCGAGGTTGACGACCGGCTGGGTCGTGAACGCGATCCCGCCGTGCGCACCGTCGGGCGCCGTGCCGAAGGCAATGCCCGAGGCCGTTCCCGGGGTGATGGCGAAGGAGGTGCTGGTGGCCGTCAGGCTCGGCGTGGTGACGTGTGCCGTCAGGGTGTAGCCGGTGTGGGCCTTGTTGATGGTGCAGCCGGCGAAGGCAGCGACACCGTTGACCGCCGCGACCGGGTTGTGCGCGCAGGTCAGCGCCACACCGCTCACGCCGGCCCCCGAGCCCATGCTGAGGGTGACGTTCTGGTTGTAGCCGGGGACGGGGTTGCCGCCGGCGTCCTCGGCCGTCACGAGCGGCTGGACGGCGAACGCCGTCCCACCCGGCCCACCGGAGGGCTGATGGGTGAACACCAGCTGCGTCGGGTTACCCCCGCTGACGGTGATCGCGGCACTAGGAGCGCCGAGCAGGTTGGGGATGACATCCGCGTCGACGGCGCGCAGCGTGTAGCCGGACCCTACGGCGTTGATCTTGCAGCCTGCGAAGGTCGCGACCCCGTGGTCAGCGACGACCGGGTTCTGGGTGCACGTCAGGGGGCTGAAGCTGCCCCCTGTCGTCGTGACGAGCAGACCGATGTGGTCGGTTCTGTCGACCGTGTCACCCGCGGTCGTCTGCATGGTGACGACGGGCTGGCTGCCCCATGCCACACCTGCGGTCGCTGTCGTGGGCGGCGCGGGGGTGAAGGTGAGCTGGGAGAGGCCGGAGATGTCGAACGAGCTGCTCTGCGCCGTGACCGTCGGAGAGACCGTCGCGGTGAGCTGGTAGCGGCCCGCGCGGCTCACCTGGCAGCCAGCGAACGTCGCGTCTCCGCTCCCGTCCGTCGTGACGTTGGCGCAGGTGAGAGCGGGTGGACTGGTGGGCTGATCGGCCGGGAAGACCACGTCGAGGGTCAGCGTGACGCTGGCCCCGGAGACGGCCGCGTCGCTCGAGTCGGTGACGTGCACCTTCGGTTGCGGGCCCAGGGGGTTGTTGGGGCTACCGCCCCCGGGCTCGGTCGTGAAGGACACGTGGGCCGCCGGCGTACTCGCACTGGCCGGAGCCATCGGCGTCACGGGCAGCAGGGTCAGCAGCATCGCGCCGCTGATCACACCGACCATTCCGGCACTCGTTGCCCGCTTGGACGACCACCATGCTGCGATCACTTGCCCACCCCGCCTGTCGAGCGCGATGGGGTGCACCGGTTTCGCTACTAGCTCTCCGACGCCCCAGCGACCAGTCCAGGCGTCGGGTCAAGGCCACTTGCCCCCCGAACCGCACCGACCATAGGTGTGACGACCATGGCCGTCTCTAGTCACAGAGAGTCATGTTGACCTTGGTCGACGACCTCGCTCCACGGGTGCCTGGCGCAGCTGGATACCCAGGGTGACGATCCAGAGACCAGCGGGACCGGCCGCACGCACGACTCGACGAACTGGGTCGAGCTAGTGCGAACGCGGTGTCGCTTCGCTCCGTGATCTAGTCTGCATCATGATGCAGCGAGGTGATGCTATGATGCGTCGGTGCGAACGACCGTGAACATCGACGATCGGCTGCTCAAGCAGGCCAAGGTCGCCGCCACCCGGTCGGGCCGTTCGCTCAGCGACATCGTCGACGACGGTCTGCGACTCCTCCTCACCCGAGCCGCCCCCGCCGGCCGCCAGCCCGCGGCTCTTCCGACCTACGGCGGGAGCGGGCTGCGTCCGGGCGTGGACCTCGAGGACAAGGCCGCGTTGCTCGAGCTGCTCGACGAGGGCTGAGGGCGTGCTCCTCGCCGACGTCAACGTGTTCCTCTACGCGCATCGACCGGAGAGTGCCCGGCACCCGGACTACCTGACCTGGCTGCAGCAGGCCCTGCTCGGACCCGAACCGTTCGGGGTCAGCGAAGCGGTGCTCGCATCCTTCGTCCGCATCGCGACGCACCATCGCGTGTACGTCGAGCCGTCACCGTCCGACATCGCGCTCGCATTCTGCGATGCCGTCCGCAGCGCATCTGCCACCGTGGTCGTGCAGCCCGGCGAGGACCACTGGGGCCTGTTCTCGCAGCTCGTTCTCGACGCCGGCGCCCGAGGCAACCTCGTGCCGGACGCCTACCTTGCCGCGCTGGCGATCGAGCAGGGCGCGACGTTCGTGACCACAGATCGCGGGTTCGCGCGATACCCCGGCCTCCGGCAGGCGCATCCCCTCGAGCCTCATGCCGGCTGATCCGGGACGACCGGTCCCTTCCCCTCGAGGTCTCCAGCCACCAGCTGCGCCGGGTCCGCCACCCGCAGCTTGTCGATCACGAGGTCACGCACCGCTGCCGCCACCTCGGCGCGGGCGTCGCCGGCGCGGATCGCCGCCGCCAGCTCCGCGTCGGAGGCGAAGCCGAGTGCCGCCAACCGCTCCTCGTGCCGCTGCGCCAGCGCCGGGCCCAGCGCGAGCTCCCGCTCGACCGTCCGCAGAGCGCGCTGCGCGACCCGGGTCAGGAACGCATCGGTCCCGGTGAGCTCGACGCCCGCCAGCCACTCACGCACCGCCTCGACGAGCTCTCCCGCCGACGGTCGGTCGTGCGGTCCGCCGGGAGCAACGGGCGACGGCCCGACGGGGATCTCCCCCTGCCCGAGGACCAGGTCCAGCAGGCCCAGCTCCACCTCGCCGACCCGTCGGCCGATCGCCGCCAGCTCGACCGACCGCACCGCACCTGACAGGTGGGC
>JAWWOJ010000293.1:0-7609 GCA_033851885.1 Frankiales bacterium
TCGCGGGTGCGGGCAGTCGCCGGGACAGGACGACAACGCCCACTGCGGATGCGACCTGGACGAGGGCGCCGACCACGTAGGCCTGGGCCTCCCCGAGCCGGGGCAGCAGCTCGAGGAACACCGTGCCATAGACCGCGACCCCCAGCGCCAGGGCCGACTGCTGGAGCGTGGAGAACAGCCCGGACCCGGCGCCCGCGGCGTGCGCCGGGACGTCCGCGAGCACGACGCCGATGAGCGGGCTCATGACGAGGGCCTGGCCGGTGCCGGTGATGAGCATGCCGGGGACGAGCGCGGCGGGGGACAGCTCGGCGCCCGCCGCCCAGACCGTCGAGGCGAGCACGACCAGGCCCAGACCCTGCAGCGCGCCGCCCGCGGTGATCACCGAGCGGCCCCAGCGGGGCACCAGGCGGGAGGTCGACAGCGAGACGCCGAGGAACCCGACGGCCATCGGGGTGATCGCCAGGCCGGCCTTGAGGGCGCTCCAGCCGAGTACGACCTGGGTCAGCTCGGCGTAGACGAACATGAACCCGCCGAACCCGGTGAAGAACGGCAGCGCGATCCCGAGTCCGCGACGGATCCCGTCGAGGCGGAGCAGCGACGGCGGCAGCAGCGGGACCCGGCCGGCCCGCTCGAGGCGGCCCTCAGCGACGAGCAGGGCGGCAGCCAGCGGGGCGGCGAGGGCGAGCGACACCCAGCCCCAGACCGGCCAGCCCTGCGCCCGGCCCTCGACGAGTGGCACGAGCAGGGCGAGGACGGTGGCGCCGAGCAGCACGGTCCCGACCAGGTCCGGAGCCGCCGGCCGGTCCGAACGGGTGTCCGGCAGCACGCGCAGCGCGGCCACGATGGCCACGATGCCCACCGGGACGTTGAGCAGGAAGACGGGCCGCCAGCCGGTGCCGGCCAGGTCCGCGGCCACGATGAGGCCCCCGCCCAGCTGGCCGAAGACCGCGGCGAGGCCGCCGGTCGCCCCGAAGGCCGACAGCGCCCGGGCGCGCGATGGCCCCTCGGTCGTGGCCTGCAGCGTCGCGAGTACCTGCGGGACCATCATCGCGGACGACAACCCCTGCAGGACCCGGAAGGCCACGAGGGACCCCGGCGACCAGGCGAGCCCGCACAGCGCGCTGAACGCGGTGAAGGCGGCCATCCCGAGCACGAACAGCCGGCGGCGCCCGAAGGCGTCCCCGAGTCGCCCCCCGATGACGAGCCCGAGGGCGTACGCGACGGCATAGCCGGCGACCACCAGCTCGAGGGAGGAGGTCGAGGCGGACAGGTCGCGGGCGATGTCCGCGAGGGCCACGTTCACCACGAAGAAGTCCGTCATCGCGAGGAAGACGGCCGAGAGCAGGACAACGAGCCCGGCGGGAGTCAGTCGGTTCATGGGACGTACTCTGGGGACCCGCCAAGCCTGGTACCAGGAGCCCCTTCATCCTGGTACCAGCAGCACCTGGTACCAGCAACAGAACTGCGCCATCCTGGTACCCATGACGACAAGCCACGCGGAGCTCGCCGGGTTCCTGCGGTCCCGCCGGGAGCGGATCACGCCCGAGGCGGTCGGCCTCCCGACCTACGGTCGCCGGCGTACCCCGGGGCTGCGGCGCGAGGAGGTGGCCCAGCTCGCCGGGGTCGGAGTGACCTGGTACACCTGGCTCGAGCAGGGCCGCGACATCAACGTCAGCGTCCAGGTGCTCGAGGCGCTGGCCCGTACCTTGAAGCTCGACCGGCACGAGCACAGCCACCTGATGGCCCTGGCGGGGGTCCCGGACGCGGCTCCACTGAAGACCTGCCCCACGGTCACCGACGGCGTGCTGGCCGTTCTGCACCAGCTCGACCCGGCACCGGCCGTCATCCACAACGCCCGGCGCGACATCCTCGGCTTCAACGAGACCTACTCCCGGGTCTGGCCTGAGCTGGCCGAGGTGCCGCCCGAGGACCGCAACACCCTGCTGCTGGTGTTCACGAACCCGACCTGGCGGCGCTGCATGCCTGACTGGGAGGACGCCGCGCCGCGGCTGGTGGCGCAGTTCCGCGCGAGCATGGCCGAGCACCTGAACGAGCCGGCCTGGAAGGCCCTGCTGGCCCGGCTGATCGACGAGTCACCCGACTTCGCCCGCTTCTGGGAGCGGCACGAGGTGCTGGGGCCGGAGGGCGGTCACAAGCGGTTCGTGCACCCCGCGGTCGGGCTGCTCTGCCTCGACTTCACCCATCTCTGGCTCGATCAGCGGATCGGCACCAGGATGACGGTCTACACCCCCGCCGACGCGGCGACCCGCGCGGCGCTGGAGGAGCTCAGTGCGGGGGACGGTCAGACCTTGCTCCACTGGGCGACCCAGTCGATGTAGACGTGGCCGCTGGTGCTGTCGAGCGGCACCGTCCCGTACGACGTCTCGGTCTGGAGCACCCAGTGCATCGCCGTGCTGGGGGTCATCGTGGTCGACGTCCCCATCTTGGCCCCGTCGAGGAAGAAGCTGACCGAGCCCGGGGCCCACTCGACCACGGCGGTGTGCCACGCGCCGGTCATCTGGGTCGATGAGCCGAACCAGTCCTGGCCGCCGTTCGGGCTGGCGTAGTGCGCGAACGCGTTGATCGTCTTGGACCCGCTCAGGCTGGCCTCGGGGAAGTCGATCTCGCCGTCGTTCGGCCAGCTCTCGCTGTTGGGCCACAGCAGCCAGGCGCTCGCGTACCCCGGGATGACGTCGTTGCTGAACCGGACCGCGTACCGGCCGTAGGCCTGGCCGTACTGCCCGTTCGGGAGCTTGGGCATCTCCGCGGCGACCATGTGGACGCCGTTCTCGGTGTGCAGGTAGTAGTCCATCATCCCGTCGTGCGCTGACACGACCTTGCTCGGGTAGTACGTGCCGACGCGGGCGGTGTCGACCCAGCCGTCCTTGTAGCTGTCGATCGTCTTCGCGTAGGTCGTCATGAACGACCCGATCGGCGCCGGCGTGTTGAAGTCCTCGTTCATCGCGAGCTTCCAGCCGGGCAGGTCGGTGCTCGGGACGGACTGCCCCGACGGGCTCGTCGCGGTCGGGCTGGCCGAGGGAGTGGGGCTGGAGGTGGCGGTCGCCGTGGCCGTGGCCGTGGCGGTCGGTGTGGCGGTGGCGGTGGCAGTGGCCGTGGCGGTGGCCGTGGCGGTGGCGGTGGCGGTCGGGCTGGGGTCCACGGTCGGCAGGACTGTCGGCACGGTTGTCGGCGCGGTTGTCGGCGCGACGGAGGGGAGCACTGTCGCGACCGGGGTGGCCACGGTGGTCGGGGTGGCGGTTGCCGAGGGGGCCGGGGCAGGCGCCGGGGTCGGCCTGAGCCGCTTGGCGCTGGCGAGTGCACCCTGGCGGAGCGCGATCACGCTCTTGCCGCTGACGGTGCCGAGGCGGGTGCGGAGCGCCTCCTCGTCGCCGGCACCCCTGGACAGTGCGAGGCGCTGGGTCACCGAGCGGCCGCCGGTCGTGGCCGGGGGCGCCGCCGGCAGGCCGGGGGTCGCCGGGGTGGTGGCGCCGGACGTGGTGGCGCCGGACGTCGCGGTCCCGACGGTTGCCAGAGCCGCGGCACTCGCAGCGTTGTGCACAGCGGCCCGGCGGAGGGCCGGCGCGGTGAGGGCGGCGGGCTGAGCGCCGGTGACGGCGCTGGCCGAGGAGGGAAGCGGGGATGCCGAGGGGATCGCGGCGGTGCCGGTCGTGAGGGCCAGCAGCCCCGTCACGGCGGCGGCGGCGCAGGTCGTGAACCACGGGGTGCTGAGTGCCATGCCTTCTGACTCGGCTACAGGGAGTCACTTGTTGCTCACCCAGACGAGTGAACGGGACGCCCAGGTGGCTCATTCGCGATCACCCTCAGTGACATTTTCGGGCACCCGTTCGGCCCTGTCCCGGCCCATTAGGCTGGGCGGCACGCCCGGCCGGCGTGGCGCAGTGGTAGCGCAGCTGTCTTGTAAACAGCAGGTCGTCGGTTCGATCCCGACCGCCGGCTCCGTGTCCTGCGCCGACCACGAGCGCCGATCACGAGCCGCCGCTCGAGGCCATCGGGGGGCTACCTCCGGTCGCGGCCCCTGCCGACCCCTGCGAGGAGTCGCCGAAGGACTGCGGCACCTGCGTCGTACCGCTGTGGTCGGTCGCAGCGGAGCTCGACGAGCCGAGCCCCAGTGCGAGGGCCCCCGTGGCGCCGACGGCGGCGACGCCGATGAAGGCGCTCGCGCTCGTGACGGCGCGCCGGCTGCGCGCGCGAGCGGCGGGGTCCAAGTGGTGAGTCCGTCCATGCGCCCAGCGTCGGAGGCCCGGCTGCCACGCCCCTGCGGGGCGGCTGTCAGGCGGCTGGGAGGGCGCGTGCCTGCGTCAGTACCGGATGAGGCCGCGGAAGTTCTTGCCGTCCCGCATGTCCTGGTAGCCCTGGTTGATCTCGTCGAGGGTGTACTCGGTCGTGATCATCTCGTCGAGCTTGAGCTTGCCGGACTTGTACAGCGCCAGCAGCTTCGGGATGTCGACGGCGGGGTTCGCGTTGCCGAAGATGCAGCCGACGAGCTCCTTGCGCTGCATGGCGAACTCGAACAGGTTCATCGTGACCTGGTCATCGAGCATCGGTGCCACCGACGTGACGACGGCCCGGCCGCACTTCTTGATGATCGACATCATCTGGCCCACGTGCTCGCCCTTGGCGGTGCCGACGCAGAGGATCGCCTTGTCGGCCATGGCGCCGTTGGTGAGCTGCTGGACGAGGAAGAACGCCTCCTCCTGTGAGGCGGCGGTGTGGGTGGCGCCGAACTCGAGGATCTTCTCGCGCTTCCACTCGACCGGCTCGACGACGACGATCTGGTTCGCGCCGGCGAGCGCCGCGCCCTGGACCGCTGCCGTGCCGATGCCGCCGACGCCGTAGATGACGACCGTCTCGCCGGGCTGCACGTCAGCGGCGTTGACGGCCGAGCCCCAGCCGGTGGTGACGCCGCAGCCGACCAGGGCGGCCTTCTCCAGCGGGATGTCGTCGTCGATCTTCACGCAGGACTCGACAGCCACCACGGTGTACGGCGAGAAGGTGCCCAGCGCGACCATGGTGCCGAGGTCCTTGCCGTCCTTCGTGTGGTGCCGTGCGGTCTGGTCGGTGAACTGCCGGCCACCGAGCAGGAAGGCACCGAGGTCGCAGACCTGCGACTGACCCTTGCGACAGGACGGACACTTGCCGCAGGACGGGATGAACGAGAAGACGACGTGATCGCCGACGGCGAGGTCGGTGACGCCCTCGCCCACCTCCTGGACGATCCCGGCGCCCTCGTGGCCGCCGATGACGGGGAACTGGCTGATGCCCATCAGCTCGGCGATCTCCGGGGGCAGCGCCATGTCGCCGGTGACCATGTGCTCGTCGGAGTGGCACAGTCCCGACGCGGCCAGCTTGACGAGGACCTCACCCCGCTTCGGCGGGTCGAGCTCGATGTCCTCGACGCTCCAGTCGGTGTGCGGCTCCCACAGGATGGCGGCGCGCGTCTGCATCGTGACTCCCTCGTCGTCGGTAGAACGCGTTCTTGTTCGCAACGTAGCCGTTGCACGGCCGCGTGTCAGCAGCGCGTCCTTCGTACCCTCCTTCTGGCATCCTGGCCACGCACGCACCGTCAACGATGCCGGTGCCGTAAGGAGTTCTCGTGCAGTCCGCGCTCGAAAGCGCTCTCCTCCAGCTGGCGAGCGCCGTTGACGTCCTCGGTCTCGACGACGGGCTGCACCAGCTGCTCGCCACACCGCGCCGGTCCCTGCAGGTTGCCGTCCCGCTGCGCCGCGACGACGGCTCGCTCGAGGTGCTGCAGGGCTACCGCGTGCAGCACAACCTGTCCCGTGGCCCGGCCAAGGGCGGCATCCGGTTCCACCCCCACACCGACCTCGACGAGGTCCGCGCGCTCGCGATGTGGATGACCTGGAAGTGCGCCCTGATCGGCATCCCCTACGGCGGGGCCAAGGGCGGCGTGGCCGTCGATCCCCGCGCCCTGTCCCGCAACGAGCTCGAGCGGGTCACCCGACGCTATGCCTCGGAGATCATCCCGATCATCGGTCCCGAGAAGGACATCCCCGCCCCCGACGTCGGGACCGACGAGCAGACGATGGCCTGGATCATGGACACCTACTCGATGCATTCGGGCTACACGGTCACCGGCGTCGTGACCGGCAAGCCGGTCAGCATCGGCGGGTCGCAGGGCCGCGCCGGCGCGACCAGCCGGGGGGTCATGTACTCCTGCTTCTCCGCGCTGCGGGAGGCGGGCGTCGACCACCGCGAGGTGACGATCGCGGTGCAGGGCTTCGGCAAGGTCGGGGGGCTCGCGGCGCAGTACCTGCACGACGCCGGCTGCAAGGTGGTCGCCGTCAGCGATGTCGGCGGCGGCATCTACGACCCCGCAGGCCTCGATCCGGCGGCGCTGCTCAAGCACCTCAGAAGCGGCGCGGACACCGTCGTCGGCTACCCCGGCACCGACGCCATCTCGAACGCCCAGCTCATCGAGCTCGACGTCGACGTGCTCGTCCCGGCGGCGCTCGAGGGCGTCATCCACGAAGGCAACGCCGGCAACGTGAAGGCCAGGTTCATCGTGGAGGGCGCCAACGGCCCGACCACGCCGGACGGCGACAAGGTGCTCGAAGACATGGGCGTCGTCGTCGTCCCCGACATCCTGGCCAACTCCGGCGGCGTCGCGGTGTCGTACTTCGAGTGGGTGCAGGACCTGCAGGCCTACTTCTGGACCGAGGACGAGGTGAACGACCGCCTCAAGGTGCTGATGGCGTCCGCGTATGCCGACGTGTCGGCACTGGCCGCCGCCAAGGGGCTCTCGCTGCGCACCGCGGCGCAGGTCATCGGCGTCGGCCGGGTCGCCGAGGCCCACCGCACCCGCGGCCTCTACCCCTGACCCTTCCTGAGCTCGCACGCCGCCGCGTCCTGCGGCTGACCCTCTGCGATGCTCTGCTGTGCCATGATGGGCGACGAACCACACCAGTGTGATTCGCCTGCACAGGAGGTCCGAGATGGATGCCGCCCTCAGCGTCGTCGCTGCCGTCGACGGTGACCTGACCGAGCGTGAGCGCGAGATCCTCGCCTTCGAGCGCCAGTGGTGGAAGTACGCCGGCGCCAAGGAGCAGGCCATCAAGGACCTGTTCGACCTGAGTGCGACCCGCTACTACCAGGTGCTGAACGCCCTCATCGACCGTCCCGAGGCCCTCGTCGCGGACCCCATGCTGGTCAAGCGCCTCCGCCGGCTGCGCACCACCCGCCAGCGGACCCGGTCGGCGCGTCGACTCGGTATGGACGCCTAAGCGCCGCTCATGACCGGACCGAAGGACCCCGGCGACGACTGGGGGTTCCCCGAGGTCGGGCCCGCGTCGACGACACCTGACGCCGGGCCCGCGTCGACGACACCTGACGCCGGGCCCGCGTCGACGACACCTGACGCCGGGCCCGCGTCGACTGAGCTGCCCGAGCCCGACGAACCCGTGTACGACACCGGCTCGGACGCGTGGTGGCGCGCCCAGGCCGAGGCGCAGCGCCAGGCCGCCGCGGCCGAGCCCGTGGTCCCCCCGGACCCGCCCACGCCGCCCGCTCCGCCGCCGCTGCCGGAGCTGGTCGAGCCGACCGTCCTCAACGCACCGTCCCCCCTCGACCA
>JAWWOJ010000304.1:0-2720 GCA_033851885.1 Frankiales bacterium
CCTCGTGGAAGGGCGCCTTCGTCGGCGGCGACCTGCTCGTCCAGGCCGTCACCGAAGGCCCCGAGGGTGAGCAGCTGTTCGGCAACTTCCCGACCTACTCGCGCTACCCCGAGAGCGTCTGAGGAGCTACGCCCCGCGCAGCGGCATCCCGGCCGCGGTATAGATGTCGTCCACGAGGCTCATCGTCCGCACGGCGTCCTCGGGCGTCGTCGGGAACGGCTCGCCACGCAGCACCGCGGCGGCGAAGGCCCGCAGCTGGTAGCTGTAGGTCGGGTCGCCGGGCACGCGCTCGCGGGTCGTCCTCCCGTCCACCGTCAGTGTCAGGCGGTTGCGCAGGTGCGGCGCCACGAAGTTGAAGACCTTCAGCTCACCGCGGTCGCCCTTGACCCGGGCGCGGATCCGCAGCAGTTTGCTCGACCACATCGAGGCCTCGAGATGGCCGGTCGCGCCCCCCTCGTAGCCGAGCTCGACGCTCATCGCACGGTCGATCTCGGGGCTGCGCAGCTTGGCCCGCGCACTCACGACACGTGGCTCGCTCGGGCCGAGCAGCCGCAGGCAGGTGAGCGGGTAGACGCCCGCGTCCATCATCGCGCCACCCGCCAGGCTGTAGTCGTAGCGGATGTCGCTGAACTTCGGCAGCGGGAAGCACAGCGACGCGCTGACCGAGCGGATCGTCCCGAGCTCGCCGCTGTGGGCGATCGACCGCATCCGCTCCGCGAGCGGGTGGTAGCGGTAGTGGAAGGCCTCCATGACGACGAGCCCTGCGGCCTTCGCCGCCTCGGCCACGGTCCTGGCCTCTGCCGCGTTCGCCGTGAACGGCTTCTCGCACAGCACGTGCTTGCCCGCCGCCAGCGCCTTCAGCGTCCACTCCGCGTGCAGCCCGTTGGGCAAGGGGTTGTACACGGCGTCCACGTCGGGGTCGTCCAGGACTGCCTGGTACGAGGGAAGGGTGCGCGCGATTCCGTGCTTGCGCGCAAAGGCGGCCGCCCGGCCGGGGTCACGAGCCGCGACCGCGGTGACCTCCACCTCGGCCACGGCCCGCGCCGGCCGCACCAGCGCCGGTGGCGCGATCTTCGCCGCGCCGAGGATCCCGATCCGGAGCATGGTCCCTTTCCTTCATCGACGGTTGATCGACGGAGAGTGGCAATGTTCTGAGGTGCCGAAGGAGTGCGGCAACTCCTCCGTGGATCATGCCGCGACGGGTACCGGGACCGGCTCGGCGGGGGTGGGGGACCAGCCTGGACCGTGCAGCAGGAAGCCGGCCCGGTCACGCCAGCCCTCGGCCGTACGCAGGTCTCGCCAGAGGGCGACGTACTCGTGCGTGGCGACCCGCAGCGGGTTGTAGGTCTCGATGTTCTTGGTGAGCCCGTAGACGACCCGCTCCCCCTCCGGCTCGAAGGTCCTGAAGAGCCGGTCCCACACGATGAGGACGCCGGCGTAGTTGCGGTCGAGGTACTGCGACTGCGAGCCGTGGTGCACGCGGTGGTGGGAGGGCGTGTTGAAGAGGAGCTCGAACCAGCCCCACATCGTGTCGATCGCCTCGGTGTGGATCCAGAACTGGTAGAGCAGGTTGACCGACCAGCAGGCCAGCACGATCTCGATGGGCACGCCCATCAGGGCGACCGGGAGGAAGAACAGGACCGTGTACTCGCCGGTCCAGGTCTGGCGAAGCGCGGTCGAGAGGTTGTAGTGCTGCGAGCTGTGGTGCACGACGTGCGAGGCCCAGAGCATCCGCACCCGGTGCCCGGCGCGATGGTCCCAGTAGTAGAAGAAGTCGATGCCGATGATGCCGACGACCCAGGCCGCCCAGCCATGGCCGAGCGACCACGGCACGAGCGCGGCGGCCAGCCCGAGGACGATGACCTCCACGAGCCGCCAGCCGCCGTTGACGACCAGCGAGCCGACGCCCATGGCGAGCGAGGTGCGCGAGTCGGCACGGTGGTAGCCGAGCAGCCGCGCCTCCTGCTGCTGACCGGCCCGGGTGACGGCCAGTTCGAGCAGCATCAGCCCCAGGAAGCCGGGGATAGCGAACAGGAGGATCGCATCAGCCATGACCCGAGGGTGACAGATAAAGAGTGAACTGTCACTATCTTGGGGCAAGCAGGTTGACGACCTGCTCCAGGGCGCCGAGTACGACGTCATGGGAGGCGTCGACGACCGCGGCGCTCATGGCCGCGCCCTGCACCGCGGCGAGCGCCAGCTCCACGAAGTCCGAGAAGCCGGGCAGCGCGACCAGCCCCGGATCGAGGACCTGTACGGCGATCCGGTGCAGGTTCGCGCGGTGCGCGGGCTCGATCCGGGCGAGGGCGGCGGCGAGCTCGGGGTCGGTGCGCGCCGCGACGTAGAGCTCGACGGCAGCCTGCAGGTCGGGCTGGCGGTAGGTCTCCCAGAGGCCCTCGAGCGCCTCCCGGGCACCGACGCCGCCGCGGCCGGCGAAGGCCTGCTCATAGGCCTCGGTGACCCGGCCCAGCAGGTGCTTTGCCGCGTCGGCGAGCAGCTCGCCCTTGGTGGGCCAGTAGCGGAACAGCGCACCCTGGGAGACGCCGGCCCGCTTGCAGATCTCAGTGGTCGAGGCCCCGGCGTAGCCGACGTGCACGAGCGCGTCGACGGTCGCGTCGAGGATCTTCGCCTGGGTCGACGCGCGTCGCTCGGCCTGGGTCCGGGTCACCCGCCGAGCCTAGGGGTCGGGACCGGGATGGCCTGAACGCCCCGCATGCGCT
>JAWWOJ010000329.1:0-4907 GCA_033851885.1 Frankiales bacterium
GCCCACCGACCGCTCCCGGCTCGAGCAGCTGGGTCAGCTGCAGGCCCTGGGTCAGCGCCACCAGGACGGTCGCGAGCGCCTCAGCCGGCATCGGCAGCTCTCTTCCCTCGGCGAGGGCGCGTTCGCGGAGCTGCTGCGCGAGGCCGGCCCGCTCTGCCTTGGCATCGGCCACCACGTCCTCGAGCAGGCCCGGGTTGCGCAGCCCCAGGAGCAGGATCTCGAGCTGCAGGACGAGCAGCTGCCGGCTCGGGTCCCCGTCAGCGCGCGTGTGCAGCTGCTCGGCCAGCAGGGCGGCGTCCTCGGCCAGGCCGGCCGGCGCGGACCGGTCGGGCAGCCGCAGCGAGCGGGACTGCTCAGCGACCAGGGCGCGCAGCAGCTCCCACTTGCTGCCGAACGCGGAGTAGACCGCGCCGGTGGTAAGGCCCGCTCGCCGGGCCAGCTGCCCGAGTGACGCCCGCTCGTAGCCCTGCGCGCCGATCAGCTCGGCGGCGGCGCGCAGCAGCCGGTCGCGGGTGCTCGCCACGGTCGCGGGCAGGTCGGCGAAGCCGTGCTGGGTCCCCTGCTGCGAGGCCACGAGGCCGCCTCCCCTCCGCTTGACAACCCCACCTGATAACGAACATTATCACGGCAGCTCGTCAGCCCGAAAGGACCCGGATGACCCCGTTCGCCCGGCGGCGCCTGCTCGTCACCACGCTGCCGCTGCTGCTGCTGGCCGGCTGTGGGACCACCGTGCCGCTGACCACCCAGAGCGAGCTCGGCGCCGGTACCTCCACGGGTGCGGGCCTGGGCACCACCGGCACCGACCAGCCCGGGTCCGTTGCCGGGGCCGCCACCACCGGACCAGGGGCGTCGTCCACCGCCGGCTCCACGACGGGCGGCACGACTGGTCTGGGCAGCTCGGGCGGGAGCAGCGGGACGTTGCCGCAGCCGGCCGGCGGCCTCGGCGGCAGCACGCT
Organism: Frankiales bacterium; assembly: GCA_033851885.1. Classification (GTDB taxonomy): domain Bacteria; phylum Actinomycetota; class Actinomycetes; order Mycobacteriales; family SCTD01; genus RYN-111. Next base: position 957 of record JAWWOJ010000329.1, read on the forward strand.
GGGAAACGGCCCCGGGGTCACCGCGACCACCATCACGATCGGCGTCACCTACTACCAGAGCGCCGGCGACGCCAACGCCGCGCTGGGCGCCAACGGCGTCAACCAGGGCGACCCCGGTCCGGCCGTCAAGGCGCTGCGCGACGACATCAACGCCCACGGCGGCATCGCCGGCCGCAAGCTCGTGCTGCTGGCCTACGCCGTCGATCCTCAGTCGAGCCAGTCCTACGCGACGCTCGGCCAAGCGGTGTGCTCCTACTTCACGGAGGACCACAAGGTGCTCGCCGTGATCGACGGCACCCCCGCGGCCGATGCGCGCGCCTGCCTGGAGAAGCGCCGGGTGGCCCACCTCGGCGGGACCCTGATCAGCAGTCCCGCCTCGCAGCACGACTTCTCGGTGGTGGGCAGCCGCCTGCTCCGCGTATACAACGTGCTGCCGACGGCCCTGCACGACCACGGCTGGTTCGGACCGTGGGACCGCACCAACGGCAGACCCGGCACCCTCCGGGCGAAGACCGGGATCGTCACCGCCGACAGCCCCGACGACAACGACGCTGTCGACCACGCCCTCGTACCCGGTCTTCGCCGACTGGGCTACGCCCCGGCCGCCGCGGACATCATCCGCATCACGCCGCCCAACGGCTTCTCCGACGACGGCGCGGTCGTCGCTGCGATCCAGTCGGCGGTCCTCAAGCTGAACGCCGACGGCGTCGACCACGTCATCCTCAACGACGGCAACGGTTCGCTGTCGCTGTTCTTCCACCGCTACGCCCTGTCGCAGCACTACTTCCCCCGCTACGGCGGCACGAGCGGCAGCGGCTGGCAGGTGCTGCTGTCGTCCCACAACATGGAGCCGCAGACGCTGGCCGGTGCGATGGGGATCGGCTGGCAGCCGCCCTTGGACCTGCCCTACCAGAACGGCGACGGTCAGTACTCGAACGCGGCCCGCCACCGGTGCTTCACGCTGCTCCGCGCCGCCGGCTCGCCCCCCACTGACGCGGCAAGCGCCGGCGGTGCGGCAGAGGTCTGCGACCTCATGCTGTTCATCCCTGCCGCCCTCCGCGGCTATCGCGGTCCCGTCGACATCAACGTCCTCACCCAGCGGGTGGACGCCCTCGGCAGCAGCTACCAGCTGGCCTCCGGGCTGGCATCGCGGGTCGCCTCCGACCAGCACGACGTCGTCGGCGGCTACTCCTTCATGCTGTTCGACGGCGGCTGCGGCTGCGTGAAGTACCAGGGGCCGGTCATCCCGACTCCGCACTGACAGGCAGCGTCACCCGCGACGTCATGAGCTCGGCGAGCACGTCAGGCAGCGGATCGACCCCGATGCCGGCGCCGGTGGGCACGGTGAGATGGCCGTCCTCCAGCACGAAGGGCCTCGTCACGTCCTGCGCGTAGTAGCGGTCGGAGGCGCTGGTGTCGCCGGGCAGCGTGAACCCGGGCAGTGCGGCCAGCGCGGCGTTCGCGGCCCGGCCGATCCCGGTCTCGAGCATGCCGCCGCACCAGACGGGGATGCCGTTCGCGACGGCGACGTCGTGGATGCGCCGGCTCTCGAGGTATCCCCCGACCCGGCCCGGCTTGATGTTGATGACCGAGCAGGCACCGATCGCGATCGCGTCCGCGGCTGAGCGGGCCGAGACGATCGACTCGTCGAGACAGATCGGCGTCTCGATCAGCTTTGCCAGCTCGGCGTGCCCGCGCACGTCCTCCTCGTCCATCGGCTGCTCGTGGAACAGCAGGTCGAAGGCGTCGAGGCGCTTGAGCAGCTTCCAGTCGCCGAGCGTGTAGGCGGTGTTGGCGTCGGTCTGCAGCAGGATGTCGCCGAACCGCTCCCGGACCGCCTTCACGGGCTCGTAGTCCCACCCGGGCTGGATCTTCAGCTTGATGCGCAGGTAGCCCTGGTCGAGGTACCCCGCCACCGCGTCGAGCAGCTCCGGCAGCGAGTCCATGATGCCCACGGAGACACCGGCGGGGACGCGGTCCTTCGTACTCCCGAGATACTGGCTGAGCGGGGTTCCCGCGGCCCGGAGCTCGGCGTCCAGGACCGCGGTCTCGAGTGCGGCCTTGGCCATCCGGTGGCCCTTCACCGGGTGCAGCACCGTCGCCACCCGGGCGGCGGTGAGCCCGTCGGCGGCGGCGAGACGCGGGACCAGGTGGTGCCGCAGGACGTGGGCGGCCGCGTCGACGTACTCACTGCTGTAGAGCGGGTCGTCCATCGCGACGCATTCCGCCCACCCCTCCGCATCGGGGGTGGTGACGTGCACGAGCAGCACGTTGCGACGCGTCTGCGTCCCGAAGCTGGTGCGGAACGGCGACACCAGCGGGAGGCCGATGCCGATGAGCTCGACCGACGTCAGCTTCACGCGAGCACCAGCGCCCCGCTGGCGTCGAGACCGGCGATGACGGCGCCTCCGGCAAGGGCTGGTACGACGGACTCGCGCACGCGCTGCCTCCAGGCTCGGGCCTCGACCGGGTCCTTCAGCCGCAGGGTCTCGATGTCCTCGGGAAGCGGCACGGCCCGCGCACCGCTCACCCACGGCAGCCGGGCCTCCGCCGCGGCCGTCGCCCGCGGGCTCGCGAGGTGCCAGCGCAGCTCGAAGCGGTCGCTCTCGTCGCCCTTGTTCACGCCGTCGGTCATGTTGCCGTAGTGGTCGGGCAGGTAGGCGTGCACCTCCGCCCCGAGTGCGTGGAGGTTGAAGGCGAGGTTCCGTCGTACCAGCGGGTCGCAGGTCCAGGTGATGACCGGCAGCCCGTGGTCGAGGGCCCACCACCGCTGGTGCCGCTTGAGCGCGAGGCCGAGGCCGCGGCGCCGGCCGTTGGGGACGACGCCGGTGATGTGGGAGTGCAGGCCCTCGTTGCCGAGCAGGCCCATCGAGGCCGCGACGAGGGTGCCGCGGTCGTCGTAGGCGCCGAAGACGTATCCGCCGATGTGCTGCACCGTCCGGAGGATGTTGGCCGGCACCGGCATCTGGCTGTCGCGCCAGACCTCGCGGAGCAGCTCAGCCGCGCGCTCCGTCTCGGCCGGCGTCCGCAGCTCCAGGACTCGCACGCCGGCGAGCTCGCAGGCTCGATCCGTCGCGGCTGCCGCAGACTCCAGCAGGGGGGTCGCCAACGTCATGCCGTCACTCTCCCGTCGCTACGGGGGCGTTTCATCGTGGCGCGTGCAGAAGGAACGCGCTCCCCGTGGTGCGCGGCGACGATTCCCGCCGGGGAGCGCTCGGGCAGACTGCGGATGTGCCGACCCTGCGAGCCGTCGTGGAAGTGCTCGGCCCTGCCCTGACGTCGGCCGGGGACCTCGACGTCGAGATCAGTGAGGTCGTGCTCGTCGGGCCCGGAGACGCGCTTCCGTCCGCTCCCGGCGCGCTGCTGGTCGTGCAGGACCCGACCGGGCTGGAAGCGGTCGACGCGGCGGCCGTGGTGGTGCGCGGGACGGCACCTCCGTCGAACGTGCCGGTGCTCGTCGCCCCGGACGACCTGCCTTGGAACCACCTGCTGCACCTGCTGATGGCGGCGGTCTCGGTCTCGGGGGGCAGCGACCTGTTCGCGCTCGCGAACTCGATCGCGGCCATGGTGGGTGGTGCCGTTGCGATCGAGGACCCGGCGCGACGGGTGCTGGCCTACTCCTCGCTGGCCGACCAGCCGATCGACGAGGCGCGCCAGCAGGGCATCCTGGGCCGGCAGGTGCCGGACCTCTCCCGCAATGACGCGATCTATCGCGACATGCAGCGGTCTGCCGGCGTCACGCGGGTGCCTTCCGATGGCGAGGTGCTGCCGCGGCTCGCCGTCGCGGTCCGTGCCGGGGCCGAGCTGCTCGGGTCGATCTGGGTCATCGAGGCCGCACCGCTCGGGCCCGACTCGGAGCAGGCGCTGCTGGACGCGGGCCGGCACGCCGCACTGCACCTGCTGCGTGCCCGCGCCGGCGTCTTCGTCGAGCGCCGCACCCGCGGGGAGCTG
>JAWWOJ010000339.1:0-5622 GCA_033851885.1 Frankiales bacterium
CCGGGCTCGACGCCGGCCTTCCCGGAATCACCCTCCCGGACGCCATCCCCACGGACCCCGAAGCTGAGCAAGACAGACGAGGATGAGCCAGCGGTTCGGCGCGGAGCGCCGCCTAGGGGCAATGACACCACTGAGGAATGAAGACACGAGCACTCCTGGTCGAGAACGGTCACCGGCGAAGACACGCAGCGGCGCTGAGATGGACCGAACGGTTCAGTTCACCCTGCGGCACGAGATCTGGACTATCAAATCCACTTCCGAGAACGAAGCTCGTCTGACGAACTGCACCGCGACTGCGACCCGTCGGCGGTCCAGAAGGGCCTGCGGATGTTGAGAGCACGAGGAAGCGACTCGCGTCCGAGTGATTGAGGCGCGGGCGGCATCGTGGCCGAGCCGGCCTCAGCCTCGACGACGGCTCGGCGGCGGTGCCGCGGGACGAGTACAAGCACGAGCAGTCATCCGGCAAGCTGACAGATTTTGGACAGGCGCGGCTGGAGCCATGTCAGGCAAGGCTGCTATGACCGACTGTCGGGCCGAGCCGTTTGGCGTTGGATGTCTGTGGTCGTCGGCGCATCGCCTTAAGGGCTTCGCCGAGCGCCGTCTCGAGGTAACTGATGCTGTCAGTGGCCTGCATCATGAGAACCCCGCCCTGGATCGCGGCCAGCACCGCGGTGGCAGTTGCGTTGACGTCGGTATCCGCATCAATCTCACCGGAGTCTTTCAAGGCCTGGACCCCGACGGCCAGGTGTTGGGTCCAGACGCCGTAAAGGGTGGTCACGATCGCGCGGGTAGCAGGTGTCGCCTTGCCCATGTGCGTGGTCAGCGCTGTCATCGGGCAGCGGTCGCGCTGCGCGTCGTACTTCTGGATCACCTGCCGCCGCCACGCCTGCCACTTACGCCAGCTCGTTAAGTCACCCAGGTACGGTTGCTGATCGGCGATGACCTGCTCGGCCTCGTGCGTCGCGACCGCCAGTAGCAAGTCTGCCTTTCCGCCCGGGAAGTAGTGAAACATTTGGCTCTTGCTGGTCGCGGTCGCCGCCCCGATGTCGTCCAGGCCGGTATCGGCGACGCCGCGCTCGCGGATCAGCGCCGCTGCGGCCTCCACAATGCGTTGCCGGGTCGCCGCGCCCCGTGCCGTCAAGACACGCTCCATGCGGCCAGCGTACCGCGTGTTCTGGCCCGCCCGGTCCACCGGGTCGCGAGCGGCATCAGTGTCACGGATCGAGGTCGAGGATCAGGGGCGTCGGGTTCGGGGCAGCAACAGTGTGAGCGGGACCTGTGCCGAGGTCGCCGCCTGACGCAGCCGAAGCTGTGGGCCTTGCGTTGGCGGTATCCCTACTGTTTGTCGGCGATGTCAGAACCGGGCGACACGAGACCAGCCGTTATCCGCGTCGAGTCTCACAGCGGAGCGGGCCAGCCTGCGACGATCTGACCGCCCCGGTCGAGCAGCTGCAGCGTCAACGGAGGAGTCGCTGCCGAGGACTCCGAGGGCGTTCGGCCCCCCGCACCAGCAGCGGCCAGCAGGACACACGCCCCTAGAGCGGCCCCACTGCCCCGTACCGCCATGGCTTGCCCGGCGTCCTGTGCTTCACCCGCCCCAGTCTTCCAGGCATGACCGACAGGTGTGGCTGAGTCCCACCAGTTGGCCGACGCCGCGTCCAAGATCATGGGGCAAACGTGGGGCACATCGTCGCCAACTCCACCACGCCAGACCTTGCTGGACTCGCTAGACCCCTTCATTCCCAGGGGTTATCGTGATCGCGTCAGCATCCAAGCAGGGCCTGTCCGGATTGTGATCCCGGGTTGTCGCGGGTTCGAGCCCCGTCACTCACCCCACGCATCACCCAAAGGTCAGGGGCGGCATCCCCGCCCCTAACCGGCGTCCCGGACCGGTCCACGTCATCGCCGGCCGAGCGGTGAACCACCCTCGATCGCGCTTTGGCTGTCTTTACTGACCGGACAGGCCCTGGTCACTTCGGCCTACGTACGGATGTGGGGCTTCTCGTGGCGTCTTTGAGCCATTTTGGGATTCTTCCCTCAACGTGGGGGTTCACGGGGACGAGACTGGGGGTGTCCACGACAAGGCAAACCCGGTGCGAGCCGGGCACGCACGGCCACGGGGCCCAGTTGGGGTCGGCCGGCTAACCGCAGTGAGAGACGAGAATCTCGTGAAGCAGGCGCCGGTTGGGGTCGGTGGTTCGGGACGCACGTGGAGTCTGCGCCGTGAGTGGTCCAGGGCGTTCACCATCATGTTGCTGCTGTTGCTGGTGGCAGCAGCAGCAACGATTGTCGGGGTGGGAAGGGTCGTCGACGACGTGCGGAGCACGGCCACCCAGCTTCGTCTCGAATCGCAGACCGTCACGGCCCTGCGCACCGACCTCGTCGACCATGAGCAGCTCGGGCACCAGCTGCTCAGCGACAAGCCTGTCGATCGGTCCGCGTTCGTTCAACAGCAACTGCAGATCTCTCGTCGGTTCGAGGTGGCTGCCGCGGTCTTCCCGACCAGCAACGGAACGCGAGCCATCATCGTCAAGGCGCACGAGTCGTGGCAGGAGGGCTTGTTGGCCTACGGCCTGTGGGGTGACCAAGTGCGATCGCTGCACGGGAACCACTTGGCCGACAACCCGAGCTTCGGCGCGTCCAGTGACAACACCCGCGCGCTGTTGGACGGCCTCGAGGGACCCTCCCTCGCTGCGATGGACCGGGGGCTGGCGCACGGCGCGGACCTGGAACGCATCCTGATCGTTGGTCTCATCGCCTTGTTCGGGCTCGCCTTGTTCGTGACCGTGTACTTCCGTCGGCGGATGACCAAGGATCTCGTGCGACCCGTGGCCAGCATGCGTCAGGGTGTGTTGAAGCTGCAAGCCGGCGACTTCGGCCACCGCATTGAGGTCGCTCGGCGCGACGAGCTTGGCGAGCTCGCCGAAGCCTTCAACGCCATGGCCGGCGATCTGCACAGCAGTCATCAGGCGCTGACGGTTCGGGCCACCCACGACTCGCTCACCGGACTGGCCAACCGCGCTTCACTGACCGAACGGCTGAAGACGTTGTTCAGCCCCGGCACCGACCGCAGGGCCCATCCCGAAAGCCTGCTGTTCATCGACATCGACGACTTCAAGGACGTCAACGACTCACTGGGACATGAAGGAGGCGACGCGCTTCTCATCCAACTGGCCACCCGGCTCAACGAATGCGTCCGCCCCCAAGACCTGGTCGCCCGGCTGGGCGGCGATGAGTTCGCGATCCTGATCATGGATCTCGACGGCGGCTCCGCGGCTGTTGAGGTCGCCGAGCGGATCTTGGACGCTCTGCGCGTAGCGTTCATCGTCGGGGACTCCCGCCTTGTCGTCGGCGTCAGCATCGGCGTCGCCCAACGACACGCTGGCACCGTCGATGCCGCCGAACTGCTACGGCAGGCTGACTTCGCGATGTACATGGCGAAAGGAGGCGGGAAGGCCCGCTACCAGCTCTTCGACGCCCAGATGCACGACAGCATGGTCGACCGTTCGGCCCTCAAGACCGACCTGGCCGTGGCGGCCACCTCGGGCCAGCTCCGGCTCGACTACCAGCCGGTCGCCGACTTGCGTACGGGGGAGATTGTCGGCGTCGAGGCGCTAGTGCGCTGGCAGCACCCCACCCTTGGCCTCTTGGCACCGGCAAGCTTCATCTCCCTCGCCGAAGAGACCGGCGACATTGACGCCGTGGGCTGTTGGGTGCTCGAGACAGCAGTCCATCAGGTGGCACGTTGGCGCCGAAGCATGCCCCACTGCGCCAGCCTGTGGGCCTCTGTCAATCTCTCCGCCTACCAGCTCCGCAACCCCGACAGCCTGGCCGCGATCCAACGCATCCTTACCGACCCGGCGGTGCAAGCCGACAAGGTCGTGCTCGAGGTCACCGAAACGGCCCTGGCCGCAGACGTCGAGGGCGGGATCGCTTCACTCAACACCTTGAGACACATCGGGGTCCGCATCGCCATCGACGACTTCGGTACGGGCTTCTCTTCCCTCAGCACCTTGGCCACCCTCCCCGTCGATATCCTCAAGATCGACCGGTCATTCGTTTCCGGCCAAGACTCGGGTTCGCCATCGGTGGCCATGCTGGAAGGCATCCTCGGGCTGGCCGACAAACTCAATCTCGCCGTGATCGCTGAAGGCATCGAAGAGCCTGAGCAGCTAGAGCTTCTCCGCAGCCTGGGCTGCCACATGGGACAGGGATACCTCCTAGGTCGGCCCAGCCTCCCGAACGCACTCGAAGCACTACTGGCCTCAGGTGGTCTGCTCCAACTCCCTGCCGGGGTGCCGGTACGACGGCGCCCGTAGCCTGCGGGCCGGCACTCGAGCGCCGATCGTGAGCAGCTGACGCCGCGCGGCACTAGGAGGGGTGAGCGCTCTCCGGGGTTGAGGCGACGCGCGGCCGTGGGAGGTCGAGCATGCGGGGGTCGGGCTGCGCTGACATCCAGGTGAGTAGGTGGACGTGGCTCATCGGCCTGGCGAGGTGGTAGCCCTGCACGTAGTCGCACCCGAGGCCTGCGAGCCGTGCATGGGTGCCGGTGTCCTCGACGCCCTCGGCCACCACCGACAATCCGAGGGTGTGCCCGAGTTGGGTGATGGCCTCCACGATGGCGGTGTCGGTGCCGTCCCGGCTGAGGTCGCCGACGAAGGTCTTGTCGATCTTGATCTCGCTGACGGGCAGCCGGCGCAGGTAGGCCAGGGAGGAGTAGCCGGTGCCGAAGTCGTCGATGGACAGGCGGAGGCCGAGGTCGGCGAGGTTGCGCAGGGTCTGCCCGGTTCGCTCAGGGTCGGCCATGAGCTGCGTCTCTGTGATTTCGAGGACCACATGTGCCGCAGGTACGCCGTGGCGCGTGAGGAGGTTCTCCACCACGTCGACGAGGTCAGGTTCCAGCAGGTTGCGGACGCTGAGGTTGACGGAGACGCTCATCGGGTGACCGGCGGCCGCCCATACGGCACAGTCGGCCAGCGCGACGTCGAGGACGTACCGGGTGAGCTCTCGGATGAGGCCACCCTGTTCGGCGAGGGAGATGAACTCATCGGGCGGAACGGCCCCGTACAACGGGTGGGTCCAGCGGAGCAGCGCTTCGGCACCGGCGATGGCGCCGTCGCGCAGACTGACTTGGGGCTGGTAGTTGAGGAAGAACTGCCGCTCGTCGATGGCGCCACGCAGGGCGCCCGCGAGGGCAAGGCGACGAACGGAGGACTCGCGCAGCGTGTCCTGATAGATCTGGACGCCGGCGCCGTCGCGCTTGGCGGCGTACATCGCAACGTCGGCGTGCTGCATGATCGCCTCGGCGCTCTGCCGCGGCGCTCGGGCGCCCACGCCGGAGGCGTCGAGGTCGGCTCCGTCGACGAGCTCGATGCCGATGCTCGCGCTCACCTCGATGTCGACACCCTGGAGACGAAGCGGTTCGGCGAGGGCGTCCCGAAGCCGCTCCGCGGTCTCGAAGACCTCATCGTGCGACACGCCCTTGAGCAGCACCGCGAACTCGTCGCCACCGAGCCTGGCGAGCACATCCGCGGAGCGCAGGCTGTGCTCAAGGCGTCGCGCGATCTGCTGGAGGAGAAGGTCCCCGTAGTGGTGGCCGAGGGTGTCGTTGACCTCCTTGAA
>JAWWOJ010000344.1:0-6270 GCA_033851885.1 Frankiales bacterium
TTCTCGGCCACGCTCGACAACGGCGTCGACGTGCTGGTGAAGCGTTACCTCAGCAACCCCACCACGCACTCCGTCGACCCGGCCGTGGCCACCGTCAGCTCGATGGACCACCACGTGTTCGCCGTGAGCCACGCCGACAAGCCCGACGTCGTGCGCCAGCTCGCCAGCGGTCACGACCGCGCGCTGCTGTTCATGCGCACCAAGCACACCGCCAAGAAGCTCGCGAAGCAGCTGTCGATGGCGGGCATCCCGGCCGTGGAGCTGCACGGCAACCTCAGCCAGGGCGCGCGCGAGCGCAACCTCTCGGCGTTCATGGACGGCAGCACCCGGGTCCTCGTCGCCACCGACATCGCGGCCCGGGGGATCCACGTCGACGACGTGGCCCTCGTCGTGCACGTCGACCCTCCGACCGAGCACAAGGCCTACCTGCACCGCTCCGGCCGCACCGCCCGCGCCGGTGCTGGTGGTGTCGTGGTGACGCTGCAGCTGCCCGAGCAGGCCCGCGACGTCCGCACGCTCACCAAGCAGGCCGGCATCGCGCCGACGGTCCGCAGCGTCCGCCCCGGTGACACCGCGATCGTCGAGCTGGCCGGACCGGCCGCGCCGCTGGTCGCGTACGTCGCGGTGGTCGAGCAGGAGCAGCCGACGCGGCAGCGGCAGGCCCGCGGCGCGCGTGCGTCCCGCGGCCTGCGCGAGCAGGCCCCGCAGCGCTCGGGCGCCCCGCGCCAGAAGGCTCCGCGCGGCCACGCCGTCTCGAGCCCCGAGGCCCGCGAGGCCACCCGCACCGCAGCCTCCAGTGGTGGCGCTGCCCCCGCCAAGTCCTCCAAGGGCCCGCGCCGGGCCACCTCGCAGCCGCCGGCCCGCACCCGCGCGGAGCTCGCCGCTCGCGCCGGCCAGCAGTCCGCGCCCCGCCGCGGCCGCTGACCCGAGCACCGACAAGAGCACTGACAAGAGCACTGACCCGAGCACTGACACGAGCACTGACACGAGCACTGACACGAGAGCTGCCGAGTGGGAACGCTGTGGCCACGGGGGTCTTCCTCATGACACCGGAGTCACTCGAGTCTCACATGGCAGGCCTCGTGTCGGCTGCCATGGCTGACAGGATGTCCGGGTGACCCTGCACCCTGTCGCGGGCGGGCCGGACCAGGTCCTCGACGCCTTCACCGCGTGGGCGCCGGTCACGCTCTACCCGGCGCAGGAAGAGGCGCTGCTGGAGCTGCTCGCCGGCAACCATGTAGTGCTGGCGACGCCCACCGGCAGCGGCAAGTCGCTCGTCGCACTGGGTGCCCATCTGGCGGCCTGGTCCGAGGGCAGGCAGTCGGTCTACACGGCGCCGATCAAGGCGTTGGTCAGCGAGAAGTTCTTCGCGCTCTGCGAGGTGTTCGGCGCGGAGAACGTCGGCATGGCCACCGGTGACGCGGCCGTCAACACCGACGCCCCGATCGTCTGCTGCACCGCCGAGGTGCTCGCCAACCGGGCTCTGCGGCACGGCACCGAGACAGGGGTCGGACTCGTCGTCATGGACGAGTTCCATTACTACGGCGACACCGAACGAGGCTGGGCCTGGCAGCTGCCGTTGCTCGAGATGACGACGACGCAGTTCCTGCTGATGTCGGCCACCCTCGGCGACACCTCGGCGATCCGTGACGACCTGACCCGGCGCACGGGCCGTGAGACGTCCGAGGTCGCGCACGCGGAGCGTCCCATCCCGCTCAGTTTCGAGTGGTCGCTCGACCCCCTGCACGAGAAGCTCACCGAGCTCCTGCAGACCCACCAGGCGCCGGTCTATGTCGTGCATGCGACCCAGGAGTCCGCCGTCGAGCGGGCCCAGGCCCTGATGTCGGTCAACGTCTGCACCCGGGAGGAGAAGGACCAGATCGCCTCGCTGATAGGCGGTTTCCGGTTCACGACCCGCTTCGGTCAGACCCTCTCCCGGCTCGTGCGGCACGGCATCGGGGTCCATCACGCCGGCATGCTCCCGAAGTACCGCCGCCTCGTGGAGACCCTGGCGCAGGCCGGTCTGCTCAAGGTCGTGTGCGGCACCGACACCCTCGGCGTCGGCATCAACGTGCCGATCCGGACGGTGCTGTTCACGACCCTTGCCAAGTACGACGGGACGAGGACCCGGCACCTGCGCGCCCGCGAGTTCCACCAGATCGCCGGCCGCGCGGGCCGCGCCGGCTTCGACACCGCCGGCCTCGTCGTCGTACAGGCCCCGGACCACGTCATCGAGAACACCCGGGCGCTCGCGAAGTTCGGTGACGACGAGAGGAAGAAGCGGTCCTATAAGCGCAAGTCGCCGCCTGAGGGGTTCGTCAGCTGGGACGAGAAGACGTTCGAGCGGCTGGTCCACGCCCAGCCGGAGACGCTCACGTCGCACTTCAAGGTCTCCGCCGCGATGCTGCTCAACGTTGCCGCCCGCGGCGCGCTGTTCGCCGACATGTGGCGGCTGCTCAACGACAACCACGAGCCCCGCAAGCGCCAGCTGCAGCTGATCCGCGAGGCCATCCGGCTGTTCCGGTCGCTGGAGTCGGGGGGAGTGCTGACACGCGCGGACGGGGTCGTGCGACTGACGGTCGACCTTCCGGAGAACTTCGCCCTCGACCAGCCGCTGGCGCTGTTTGCCCTGGCGGCGCTGGACTTGCTTGACCCCGAGCTTCCGACCTACGCGCTGGACGTGGTGTCGGTCGTGGAGGCCACCCTCGAGGACCCCCGGCAGGTGCTGTCCGCGCAACGCAAGAAGGCACGGGGCGACGCGATCGGCGAGATGAAGGCCGAGGGGATCGAGTACGACGAGCGGATGGAGCGGCTCGAGGAGGTCACGTACCCGCGGCCGCTGGACGAGCTCCTCACTGCTGCCTACGAGATCTACCGGCAGTCGCACCCGTGGGTGCTCGACCACGAGCTGAAGCCGAAGGCGGTCGCGCGCGACGTCTGGGAGCGCGCGATGACCTTCAACGAGTATGTCGCGTTCTACGGCCTCCAGCGCTCCGAGGGCCTGGTACTGCGGTCGCTCGCGGATGCGTACAAGGCGCTGCGCCGATCGGTGCCGCCGGGCGTTATGACAGAGGAGCTCGAGGAGCTCGTCGAGTGGCTCGGCGAGCTGGTGCGACAGGTCGACTCCTCGCTGCTCGACGAGTGGACGGCACTGACCAGCGGTACCGCGGTGCCCGAGGAGCCCCTTCCGGTGACCCGCTCCGACCGGGCCTTCCGCGTGCTCGTCAGGAACGCGATGTGGCGCCGGGTGCACGCGGTCGCGTACGACCGCGCCGACCTGCTGCGCGAGATGGACCCCGATGTCGACTGGGAGGTGGCGCTGGACGGCTACTACGGGGACCACGAGCGGGTCGAGACCGGCGCCGAGGCCCGCGGGCCGGCGTTCTTCCGGCTCACGGCGGATACGGTGGTGCAGGTGCTGGTGGACGAGGACGGCGATCACGACTGGGCGCTGTCCGGCACCGTCGACCGGGCTGCGAGCGACGAGCAGGGCGAGGCCGTGGTGAGAGTCACAGCGCTGGCCCCCCTCGGACCCGGTTGGATGGAAGCGTGACCGACAGCCCGTTGTTCGAGCAGACCCTCAGCGACCTGCTGCTGGGTGCGCGCAACGGCGTCGCGCGGGCCGAGGCCCGGGCCGCGTTGTCCGCGCGACGGGCGGCGGAGCAGGCCGACGAGGCGCGCCAGCAGGCGCGGATCGAGGTCGCCCGGGCGCAGCACCAGGCCGCGCGCACGGTCGCGGAGGCGCACGCCCGCGCCGACCACGCCGTCCGACAGGAGCGGCTCCGCAGGGCGCTGCTGATCGAGGAGGCTGAGGAGAAGGTCCGGCAGGCGCTGGTCGCCGTACCCCCTTTGCCGCCGCTCACCGGCCGGCTCGCCCAGGTCGACGGTCCGCTCGAGGAGGCGGAGCCCGAGGCGCCGCCGGTGCCGAGCATGGCCGAGCTGCTCAAGCCGTCCCCCGGGGTGACCCGATTCCTCGACTCCCTTCTGGGACCCTCGGGGTCGTGAGCAACGCGGCCCAGCCAGCTCCTGCTCGCGGAAGGGGCGGTCAGCTGAAGAGGCCGGCCAGCGCCATGATCTCGTCCTGCGTGCTCTGCGGGACGATGTAGCCCTCCTCGGCGGTGATCTCCCCGTAGTGCGCGGCGATGTCCTCCGCGGTCACGTCCGCGCCGGCGCCCGCGAACCAGCCCGGGGCCAGGCCCGTGAAGACCTTGGCGTAGCGGCCACCGGCGGCCGAGAAGGCGCCGTGCGTCGTGGTGTTCGCCTCGGAGCAGAGGTAGGTCACCATCGGGGTGATCGACTCGGCGGTCAGGACCTTGCCGAAGTCCCCGAGCAGCTCCTCGGTCATGCGGGTGAAGGCCACCGGCATGATCACGTTGGAGAGGATGCCTGCGCGGGCGCCCTCGACGGCGAGCACGTTCGACAGACCGATCAGACCTGCCTTCGCGGCGCCGTAGTTGGTCTGCCCGAAGTTGCCGAAGGTGGCGTTCGAGGCGGTGAAGACGAAGCGGCCGTAGCCGTTGTCCTTCATGACCGCGAAGGCCGGGCGGGAGACGTAGAACGCGCCCTTGAGGTGCACGTCGAGCACCGCGTCGAGGTCGCTCCACTCCATCTTGAGGAAGCTCTTGTCGCGCAGGATGCCGGCGTTGTTAACGACGATGTCGACCTTGCCGAACGCGTCGACGGCCGTCTTGACGATGTTCTCGCCGCCCTCGGGGGTGGAGACGCTGTCGTAGTTCGGCACCGCCTCGCCGCCGGCGGCCGTGATCTCGTCGACGACCTGCTGCGCGGCGGTGTGCTCGCCGCCGGTGCCGTCGACGCTGCCGCCGAGGTCGTTCACGACGACCTGGGCGCCACGCCGGGCGAGGTCGAGCGCGTACGTCCGGCCGATGCCGCCGCCGGCGCCGGTCACGATGGCGACGCGGCCGTCGAAGCTGATGTCCGTCACAGGTATTGCCCTTTCGAAAGGTGGTGATCGCCGACCATCCTTCCGTACGGCCTACGGTGCCTGTCATGGCGGTCCACGTGACAGACGACGGTCCGGTGCGCACGGTTGTGCTCGACCGGCCCGAGGTACGGGGGGCGGTGGACGGTGAGCACGCGACGGCCCTGCGCACCGCCTTCGAGGAGCTGGAGTCCCGCGCCGACCTCAGCGTGGGGATCCTCACCGGCAGCTCGGGTCACTTCTGCGCCGGCGCCGACCTCAAGGCGGTCAGCAGCGGCGCGATGCCGGTCTTTGAGCCGGGGGACGGCCCGGGCCCGATGGGCCCGACCAGGCTGACGCTGTCCAAGCCGGTCATCGCCGCCGTCGAGGGGCACGCGGTCGCGGGCGGCCTGGAGCTCGCGCTGTGGTGCGACCTGCGGGTCGCGAGCGAGACGGCGGTCTTCGGCGTCTACTGCCGGCGGTGGGGGGTCCCGCTCATCGACGGGGGCACCATCCGGCTCCCGCGCATCATCGGCCAGGGCCGCGCGATGGACCTGGTCGTCACCGGCCGCGGCGTCGCTGCGCAGGAGGCCCTGCAGATCGGGCTGGCCAACCGGGTGACCGAGCAGGGCAAGGCGCTCGAGACCGCCCAGCAGTGGGCCGCCGAGATCGCGGCACTCCCGCAGCTGTGCCTGCGGCACGACCGGCTCAGCCTGCTGCAGCAGTGGGGGATGGCCGAGGACGTGGCGATCGCCAACGAGTGGCGGCACGGCATGGCCAGCCTCTCTGCCGGGGTCGGTGGCGCCCAGCGATTCGTGTCGGGCGAAGGCCGGCACGGGAGCTAGCGTGAGAGGGGTGCGACGCCTCGGAGTTGTGCTGGCGCTGCTCGCGCCCCTGCTGCTGATCGCCACGCCCGCCCAGGCGGCGTACCCGAGAGTCCTCGACCGGATGGGGTCGGCCACCCACGTCGCGATCGTGACGACGCCCAGCTGGCGCAGCACCCGGGGCGGGATGACGCTCTGGCAGAAGTCCGGCAGCAGCTGGCACTCGGTGCGCACCGGCATCCCGGTCTGGGTCGGCCGGAGCGGCTTCCAGTACGCCAACCAGCGGCACGAAGGCGATGGCACGACGCCGGCCGGCAAGTTCCCGATGCGCTTCGCGTTCGGGAGCAGGAGCAACCCAGGCGTGCACCTCGGCTGGACGCAGCTGCACTCCGACTCCTGCTGGTCGGGGGAGCGCAGGGACTACAACACCTACGTACGAAGGAGCTGCACGTCGCGCGACGAGAACCTGTGGGCGTCGCGGGCCGTCGCCTACCGCTATGCGGCGGTGGTCGGGTTCAACGACAA
>JAWWOJ010000353.1:0-7216 GCA_033851885.1 Frankiales bacterium
CGCGTTCCTCGCGGGCCTGGCCGGCGGTCTCGGCCGCTACCACGCAGCGCACGGGGTGGCAGTGTCCGACCTGCCGATGGCCCTACCTGTGAGCCTTCGCACGGAGACCGACGCCCTGGGCGGAAACCGGTTCGCCGCGGCCACGATTGCCGCTCCAGCCGGTGAGCCCAGTCCCCGCCGCCGCGTCGAGCTGGTGCGTGAGCGCGTTGCCGCGGTGCGGGCCGAGCCTGCGCTCGACATGATGACGGCCGTGGCGCCGCTCGCCAGCCGGCTGCCTGCACCGGCGCTCGCCTGGCTGGCGATGCGAATGTCGAGCGTCATCGACCTGCAGGCGTCGAACATCCGGGGCCTTGCCCGTGACGCCTACCTCGCCGGTGCCCGGATCACGCAGATGTACATCTTCGGCCCAGTGCCCGGCAGTGCGGTGATGACCACGCTGGTGTCGCACCAGGAGACCTGTTGCATTGCGATCGCGACCGACCATGACGCGGTACCGGACCCCGACCTGCTGCGGTCGTGCTTCGCTGCCGGTCTCGCGGAAGTGCTCGCAGAGGCTCGCACGTGACACCCGCGGTGCTGGGCGTCATCGACGAGGTGCTCACCAGTAGCGGATTCCACGAGGCAGTCGGCGTCCTGAGCGCCAGGCTGGGGCGCAGCCGCGAGGGGGTCATGGCTGACAGCCGTGCCTACCTCGAGGAGATGGCGAGCAAACAGGGACGGGTCGCCGTCGATGTGTGGGCGCGCTGGGCGCGATACCTCTACTCCCGGGCGTTCCGCCTGGACGTCGACGCGGCCGAGGTCCGACGCATCCGCGAGCTGGCTGCGAGCCACCCGCTCGTCTTCCTTCCCTCGCACAGGTCGAACCTCGACCCGTACGTCATGTGCTCGCTGCTCCACCAGAGCGGAATGCCTGTCAACCACACCCTCGGCGGCATCAACATGGCGTTCTGGCCCCTCGGCCCGCTGGGCCGTCGCGTCGGTGTCGTCTTCATCCGGCGGAGCTTCCGGGACAACGACGTCTACCGGTTCGTCCTCCAGCGCTACCTCAGCTTCTTGGTGAGCAAGGGCGTGAACCTGGAGTGGTACATCGAGGGAACCCGCTCCCGCACCGGCAAGCTCGCCCCGCCCAGGCTCGGCTTGCTCAACTACCTGGTCGACGCCGTGGACGCACTGGACCGCGTCGACGTACTCGCCGTGCCGACATCGATCACCTACGACGTACTGCCCGAGGCCCGCGACATGACTGCAGAGTCTCGGGGATCGGCGAAGAAGGCAGAGGGCTTGCGGTGGCTCGTGCGCTATGCGCGGGCTCAACGCGGCGATATGGGAGCCGTGCACATCCGCTTCGGTGAGCCGCTGTCGCTTGCTGTCGCCGCGGGGGAGGACCGGCGCCTCGCCGTGAGCAAGCTGGCATTCGAGGTGTGTGTCCGCATCAACCGGGCGACGCTCCTCACGGGATCGGCGCTGCTGCTGTTCGCGCTGCTTGGCGTCGAGGGCCGGGCGCTCACGCTCGCCGAGGTACAGGAGGTCACGGAGCCGGTCATTGCCTACGCGGAGCTTCGGGCCATCCCGCTGGACACGAGCGCCCGGGCGCTCACGAGCTGCACCGGGCTGCAGGACGCCTTGCACTTCCTGGTGGACAACGGCCTCGTCATGGAGTTCGCAGAAGGCCCGGAGCCGGTCTACCGGATCGAGCCCGATCAGGAGCTGGTCGCCGCGTTCTACCGCAACTCCATCCTGCACTGGTTCGTCGACCGGGCAATCGTCGAGCTGGTCCTGCTGCACCTGACGACGCACGCCCGCGAGGGCTCCATCGTCCGCCAGGGCAACGAGGAGGCGTGGCGGATCAGGGACCTGCTGAAGTTCGAGTTCTTCTTCCCTGAGAGGGCGGAGTTCGACCAGGCGCTCGCCGCAGAGATGTCGATCGTCGACGAGCACTGGCGCGTGCGCGGCAGCGAGCAGCTGTCTGCGGCCCACGGCCTGCTGACCCGTTCCGGCCTCCTGGTCGCGCACCGAACGCTGCGATCCTTCATCGAGGCCTATCTGGTCGTGGCCGAGCACCTGGTTGAGCTCGGCGACGTGGCGGCCGTGCCGGCCGACGTGGTGACGTGCTGCCTGTCGCTAGGAAGGCAACGGGTGCTGCAGCGGCGCGTCGCGAGCGATGAGGCGGTGTCGGCGCACCTGTTCGGCACGGCGATGAAGCTCGCCCAGCACCGGGAGCTGCTCGGCGGCGAGATGCTGTCCGACCGTGAGGCGTTCGCCGCCGAGCTCCGTGACCTGCTGCCCCGGATCGAGGTCGTCCACGACCTCGATCGGGAGCAGGCCTGCCGCGACGAGGTGCGGGTGCCGTGAGGACCGCCGCCTTCTTCGACTTTGATGGCACCTTGATCGACGGGTACTCCGCCAAGGCGGTGCTCACCGACAGGGCCCGACGCGGCGCCCTCGGTCCGGGTGACGTCGCACGGATGGTCTCGGCGCTGGCCCGCACGCTGGCGGGTGAGGAGGTCCTCGAGGACTACCTCCGCGCCGAGGTCGCCGCGCTCGCCGGCGTTTCCGTCGCCGAGCTGGATGATCTGGGTCGCCGGCTCACCCGTTCGGTCCTCGGCGGGTGGCTGCACACCGAGGTACCGGCCTTGATCGCCCACCACCGGTCGCGGGGCGACCGGATCGTCATCGCGACCTCGGCGCTTCCGTTCCAAGTGGAGCCGCTGGCCCGCGAGCTGGGTGTTGATGCGGTGCTGTGCACCAGGCCAAAGGTGGTGGACGGCACGTGCACGGGCGCGGTGGCCGGCGACGTCCTGTGGGGTCATGGGAAGGCCCGGGCCGTCCATGCCTATGCAGAGGAGCACGGCATCGACCTCGGTGCGAGCCACGGCTATGGCAACGGCGACGAGGATGTGCCCTTCCTGTCGACCGTCGGCCACCCGGTCGCGGTCAACCCGAGTAGCGGGCTCGCAGCTGTTGCCGCCGAGCGTGGCTGGCGTGTCGAGCGCTTTGCCGCGCGACCCGGTGCTGGCGTCCTCGACGTCGTCCGCACAGCAGCCGCGTACGGCGGACTGGCGGTCGGTTGCGGGGTGGGTGCGGCCCTGGGGGTGCTGAACCACAGCCGTCGCGACGCGGCCAACCTGACGTTCTCGCTCGGGAGCGATCTGGGGCTGTCCCTGGCGGGCGTGCATCTCGAGATCGCCGGTCGGCGGCACCTGTGGGAGCAGCGACCGGCCGTGTTCATCTTCAACCACCAGAGCCTGCTGGACGGCTGGGTGGCCATCAACCTGCTGCGCAGCGACTTCACAGGTGTCGGGAAGAAGGAGATGGCGCGCATCCCGCTGCTCGCCCAGCTCGCCTGGCTGACCAATGTCGCGCTCGTCGACCGCGCCGACTCTGCCAAGGCCCAGGCAGCCCTAGAGCCTGCCCTCGAGCGGCTGCGCCACGGCTGTTCCATCACCCTGGCGCCGGAGGGCACCCGATCGGTCACGCCCACCGTGGGGCCGTTCAAGAAGGGCGCGTTTCACCTCGCGATGCAGGCCGGCGTACCGGTCGTGCCGATCGTCATCCGCAATGCGGGCGAGCTGCAGTGGCGAGGGTCGCAGGTGATCCGGTCCGGCACGGTTGACGTCGCCGTGCTACCGCCGATCAATGTTGCGGACTGGCGCCGCGACGAGCTCGGTGACCGGGTCGCCGAGGTGCGCCAGCTGTTCGTCGAGGCGCTCGCGGACTGGGACGCGACCGTCGCCCGGCTCGTTCAGTAGCGGTCAGGCTGGTGACCTGAGCAGCAGGCGGACGCCGAAGCGGCTGAACAACTGCTGCCCAATCAGGACGCCGCCCCCCGCCAGCACCAGCACGAGGTAGAACAACGAGGTGTTCCTACCCCGAGCCGGCGAGCCGGCCATGCGGACGAGCCCGAGGGCGGAGGCTTGTGGTGCGGACTGCGTGCCGGTTCCGTCCAGGGTGACCGGCGGCAGGGCCGGGACGGCGCCAGTGCCGCCTCCCGGCGTCAGCCCGGAGTTGTCGATCGCGGGCGCGGCAGGCGTGTCGACCACGCCCCCGGCGCCGGCAGGTGCGCCGGGCGCGGTCGGCACGTCGATCGGCAGCCCGATCCCGCTGCCGAAGTCGTCCTTGACATCCGAGGTGCTGACCGTGACGCGGCCGAAGACGTACGTCAGGGTTGTCGGCCCCTCAGCTGGTGCGTCCTGGAACACCTTCACGCGCATGGCCCCAGACAGGACGGTGGTCACCCCACTCACGGGGTCCTTCTTGACGCTGCGAGGGATGTAGGCGATCTCGATACCCGCCTTGGCGAGGACCTGGTTGACCGTCTTGAGAACCTCGTTCGCCGGGATGGCGCTGGTCTGGCTCCCGAACGTGAAGCCGCGCTGGGTCACCCCGACTTTGATGCCGGCGACGTCGAACGTCCCGAGATCCTGGCTGGTGGTGAACACAGGTGTGCCGTCGCCGTGCTCGGTGACGGACTCGGAGTTGCCGAAGCGCAGGATCGACAGCGGCCCCATCGTGAGCGCTTCCACGCCGGCGGTCGCGGTGCTCATGACCGAGCCGTCGCCGAGCGCCTCGGAGTGCGCTGTGGAGTAGATCTGCTGCCGAGGGCTGTCGGCGTCCGGCGAGAAGCCGGACTTGGCCGAGGCGTTCGACACATACTGGTCGCTCGTCGCCTTGATGGAGTACGGCCCCTGGCTCTCATGCCCCTCGGGGTTTGCCGGGTACTGGGACTCGGTGAAGCCGGGGAGCGGCGGCAGCGGAGGCGTGGCTCCGCCGCTCAAGCCGTTGACGGTTGCTGGCAGCGTCTGCAGGAAGGATCCGAAGTACGGCATTCCGGCGAAGGCGTGGCTCAGGCCCTGGCTGTTGACGGTCGCAAAGGCTGCCCACGGGCTTGCCGACACGTTGTCGGTCGCCGGGGCGGCCTGGCCCCGGTACTCGAAGAACATCCCGTTGCCCTCGGCGGCGAGGCTGAAGCGGTTGGGGTTGCTGGCGCCCGATCCGCCGGGCGCTGCGCTGACGTCATCGGCGAAGGCAGGCCCGCCTGCGATGGCCGCCAGTAGTAGTACGGGGACGGCAATCGCTGTCAGCCGGCGCATGTGGCTCACCGACCCTCGAACCAGCGCAGCGTGGCGCCGGAGCCCCGGACCGTCGGGCCGAAGGGCGCAAGGGTGTCGTTGTACTGCGCGCCGTACTGCTCGACGGCGCCGGCAGCCGCCTCGAGGGCGTTGTTCGCGTAGGGGTTGATGACGTTCAAGGGCTTCGCCGCCTGCTGGCCCTTGGCGACGAACCTGACACCCTGCGTGGACGCCAGGTCACACCCGTTGTTGGCCTTCCCGATGACGGGTCCGGCTTGTCCGGCGACGCCAGCCGCACCGGCACCCGACCCGATGGCCGACGTCCCGGTCTGGCAGACGAGCGGCAAGCCGATACCCGCACCGAAGCCGAAGAAGTCGAGCGTCGGTCCGACGACGGCCGGCTTCTCGTCGCTGCTGCGCGACGAGCTCGGCGACGACACCGGCTGGGCGTGCAGGACTCTCGGCGCGTCTGTGATCGCAAAGGCCGGCGACGCGGCGAGCACCAGCGTTCCGGTGGTCGCGGCGAGCACAGCGCCGCGCGCCAGGCGACGTCGCGCTGCTGCGGAGTTCGGTGCCGGGTTCATCGGTGCCTCCAGTGAGGGTCGGTGGCGGCTGCGCACTGGCGGATCGATCCAGAATGTCCGGCCGGTGCGCTTTCGTCGAGGTTTCAGAAGGTTAATGGTCAACAACATTCGCCGTCAAGGGCTCGTACGCATCCGGGCGCCTCGCCTTCGGCAGAGGCCATCGATGCGAGCCAACTGGTGCAACAAGGGTTCGCTCGAGCGATTAGCATCCGATAACTCGGGTGGCGAACGACGCCGGCCCCGTCTCCTGCGCGGAGACGGGGCCGGGTTGCTGCCGGGACGGGGTCAGTCAGCCAGCTCCTCGGGGGCGAGCATGTACTCGCCGATGTAAGTGCAGCTCTGGTCGGCGTTGAGCGGCTGGAACATCGAGGCCGCCGAGTCCCGGTAGAGACGCTCGAAGATGGCGCCCTTGCGGAAGGACTGTCCGCCGACGAGCGACATCGCCTTGCGGGTCATGTGCATGACGTTGTCGGCGACGAAGGTCTTCGCCAGGCCGATGTAGGGGAAGCGCAGCTCGACCGGCCATTCGTCGTCGAGGCCCTGGATGAGCTCGTCGCAGGTCCGGTAGACGATTCGCCGGGAGAGCTCGACGCGTGCGGCCATGTCTCCGACGCCGTCGACGATGTGCCCGATGTTCGCCACCTTGGTGTCGGCGGCCGCGATGGCGCCGAAAGTCGCGCCGAGTGTCTTCTTCGACAGCACGGCGCGGGCCTCCTCGAGCACCCGGTACTGCATGCCGAGATAGATGCTGGCGAACATCAGCGACGCCCACTCGAGGACCCCGAACGCGCCCCCACGCCACTCGCAGACGAGGCCGTCCTCGGGGACGAAGAACCCGTCGAACTCGATGATGTGTGTGCCGGTGGCGTGCATGCCCAAGGCATTCCACGTCTTCTTGATGCGCACGCCGTCGCCGACACCGTCCGCGTCGACGTTCCAATCCGCGATGAACAGCATCTCGGCGCTGACCCGCTCCTCGAAGCCGTCGGGGATGTTCCCGTCCTGGTCGGTGACGGTGGCGTTGGTCGTGATGATGCTGGCGGCCTCGGAGAGCGTGCCCCACGTCTTGGTGCCGTAGATCTTCCAGCCGCCGCCCTCCTGCGGGACGGCCTTCATGTCGGCGAGGCCGGAGAAGCCGGCGCGCTGCTCGGAGAACGGGCCGAACATCAGCTCGCCGTCGCAGACCCGGCCGAGCCAGTGCTTGTTCTGGGCCTCCGACATCAGGTTCATCATGATCCCGCACATGATGAAGTGCATGTTGTAGGCGAGCGTGATGGCGGAGTCGCCCTTGGACAGCTCGCTGATCACCTTCGACGTGTGCAGGAGCGTGCCGCCCTGCCCGCCGTAGAGCTTCGGGATGCACAGCGAGCCGAGTCCGCTCGCCTTGAACCGCTCGATGCTCGGGTAGGCGAACGTGTTCTCGAGGTCGTACTTCGGACCGATCTCGCGGAAGAAGAGCGAGAGCTCCTCGGCCTTGCCGAACGCGGCCTCGAACTCCTCGTCGGTCATCGTCTGGTCAACGGTGGTCATGGGGTGCTCCTGCTCGTCGGGTGAGGGGTGGGG
>JAWWOJ010000396.1:0-5770 GCA_033851885.1 Frankiales bacterium
ACCCGTTCACGCCGACGCAGCACGCCCGCGGCTACCGGCAGCTGGTGACCGACCTCGAGGGCTGGCTCTGTGAGCTCACCGGGTACGACGCGGTGTCGCTGCAGCCGAACGCCGGGTCCCAGGGCGAGCTCGCCGGCCTGCTCGCGATCCACAGCTTCCACCGGGCGAACGGTCAGGCCGAGCGCGACGTCTGCCTCATCCCGGCATCCGCGCACGGCACCAACGCCGCCTCGGCGGTGATGGCCGGCCTGAAGGTGGTCGTGGTCGGCACCACGCCGAGTGGCGACGTGGACGTCCAGGACCTCAGGGCCAAGATCGCCGAGCACGCCGACGACCTCGCCGCGATCATGATCACCTACCCGAGCACGCACGGCGTGTTCGAGCAGCAGATCACGGAGATCTGCGGGCTGGTGCACGAGGCGGGCGGGCAGGTCTACGTCGACGGCGCCAACCTCAACGCGCTCGTCGGGCTGGCCCGGCCCGGGACGTTCGGGGCGGACGTCAGCCACCTCAACCTCCACAAGACCTTCTGCATCCCGCACGGCGGCGGCGGTCCCGGCGTCGGCCCGGTCGCGGTGCGCAGCCACCTGGCGCCGTACCTGCCGAACCACCCACTCAACGACGAGTGCGGTCCCGTGACCGGACCCGGCCCGATCAGCGCGGCGCCGTACGGCAGCGCCGGCATCCTCCCGATCAGCTGGGCCTACGTCCGGATGATGGGCGCGGAGGGCCTGACCCGCGCGACCCAGGTCGCCGTGCTGAGCGCCAACTACATCGCCGCGCGGCTGCAGCCGCACTACCCGGTGCTCTACACCGGCCGCGGCGGGCTGGTGGCGCACGAGTGCATCGTCGACCTCCGCCAGCTCACCAAGGAGACCGGTGTGAGCGTGGACGACGTGGCCAAGCGGCTCATCGACTACGGCTTCCACGCCCCGACGATGAGCTTCCCCGTCGCCGGCACGCTGATGATCGAGCCGACCGAGAGCGAGGACCTGGCCGAGATCGACCGCTTCTGCGACGCCATGATCGCGATCAAGGCCGAGATCGACGACGTCGACGGCGAGGGCCGGGCGATCCTGGCCGGCGCGCCGCACACGGCGGCAAGCCTGATCGGGGAGCTGCCCTACGACCGGCAGCGGGCGGGCTATCCCGCGGGGGTGGTCGCGGGGACGAAGTACTGGCCCCCGGTGCGCCGCATCGACGGCGCCTACGGGGACCGCAACCTGGTGTGCTCGTGCCCGCCGATCGACGATCTGGTTTAGGCGACGCGCTTGCAGTGGGGGCGGTGCGGAGCCACGACCTGGCGGTCGGGGAGCAGCTCACCGGTGTCGTCGAACACCACGACCCCGTTGCAGAGCAGGTTCCAGCCCTGCTCGGGATGCGGGCTCACGACCCGCGCCGCATCGTGATCCGCGGCATCGGCGGGCGGGCAGTGGGGGAGGTGCGTGCACTTCATCGTGCTGTGTCTTCTTCGGCTCGGTGCTGGCTGGGTCAGTGGTGTGGTGCTGAGTCGTTCGTGCCTACTCACAGTGTCGGCTCCTTGAGCGTCTCACTGAAGGCAACGACCGTCAGCCAGTTCGGGTAACGCGCTGTGGACGGGCCCCCTGGGCGTCCGGCGGCCTGGCGCACCGGCCTCGTCGAGGTCGACCGCCTCGAGACCCATGATGTCACGCTGCTCGAGGGCTTCCTTTCGGCACACGGTCTGGGCGGTGAGCCCGCCTCGCAACGTGGCGAGACCGGCGTCGCCCTGCTGCTCGGGGCAGTCGGTTGCGCGCGGCTCGGGGGAGTGCCGGAAGGCAGGCCGAGTCCGGTGGCGGTGCCCGAGGTGGTCGCCGTCGCCTACCGTCGCGGTGAGTCACCGACCGCTGGTCCGGGAGGGGCATCGGTGGGTGAGTGGACCTGCACCTGGACCGACGAGGAGCATGCGACCGCCGTCGCGGTGGTCCGTGCGGCGATCGCGCGGGGCGAGGTGTACCAGGCCAACGTCGTCGGCCATCGCTCCGCGCCGTTCACGGGGGATCCGGCGGCGCTGGCCACGGCGGTGGCCAGCCGGCCCTACCAATACGGCGGGTGGCTCGCCGGCGACGGCTGGACGGTGGCGAGTGCCTCGCCCGAGCAGCTGGTCGGTGTCGACGGCACGCGCATCACGACCGTGCCCATCAAGGGCACCGACCTCGATCGGGAGGTGCTGCTGGGCAGCGCGAAGGACCGCGCCGAGCACATCATGATCGTCGACCTGGAGCGCAACGACCTGGCCCGGGTGACGCGCGCCGGCTCCGTCGTGGTCGAGGAGCTCTACCGGCTCAGCGCGTGGGCCGGCCTGTGGCACGCGTTCTCCACGGTCGCCGGGCAGCTCGAGGACGGCGTGACCGTCCTCGACGTGCTGGGCGCCCTCGTCCCTGGCGGCTCGGTGACCGGTGCCCCGAAGCACGCGGCCTGTCGGCTGCTCGCCGACCTGGAGCCGGTAGGACGTGGGCCGAGCATGGGCGCCTTGGGCTTCGTGTGGCCGGGCGGCCTCGACCTCGGGCTGAGCATCAGGACGATCGCGGCCGCGGACGGCCAGGTTCATCTCTGGGCCGGGGGCGGCATCACCTGGGGAAGCGATCCCGCGAGCGAGGTCCGGGAGGCGCACGCCAAGGCCGCGCCGGTGCAGGCCGCCCTCGCTCAGGTGCGGCCGTCCTCCTCCTGAGCGGCGTGCAGCGCCTCGCTCCGGGGAGCCCAGGTCGCTCGCAGCACGGCGAAGCCGGCCGCCTCGTAGGCGTCGCAGACGTCGAGGTCGTCGTCGACGATCACGGCGACCGTGCGGCCGGCGGCGACCTGTTCGAGCAGCCGCAGCTTGGCCTGGGCCGCGGGTCGGTGGTCGCCGCGTCGGCGCATCACGAGGTCGCCGTCGGGCAGGCCGTGCGTGGCCAGCCAGGCGCTGGTCTCGGCCCGGATCCACTCCGGCCGCCCGGTCACGTAGGCGATGTCGCACTCCCGGGCGGCCTCGAGCGCCAGCGCCAGGCCTTCCGCGTGCACCCCGTCCCGAGTGGCAGCCTGGAAGAACGCACCCCAGTCCTTGCGGCGGCCCTCGAGGTGGTGGACCCGGTGCCGGACGTCCGCGAGCACCCCGTCGATGTCGAAGATCGCGAGAGGACGCACCCGGCAGAACCTAGCCCGCGGCGCCCAGCGCCTTGCGCGCGACCTGCTCGACGTCCGCGAGCCCCATCCGGAGGCCGTCGAGGTCGGCCGTGAGCTGCGCCAGATCCTGAGCCGTCGGGTCGACCTCCCCGACGGCATTCGCCGTCGCCGACAACTCCGCGACCCGGGCCACCAGGCCTTCCAGGCCCAGGGCGGACGCCTGCAACCGTCCGTCGAGCGCGTGTCCCGCCTGCTGCAGCCGGTCGCGCACGGCGACCCGATCGCGCGAGGCCTGAGCGGACTGCTGCGCCGACGCGTCGCTGGGGGCCTGCGACGCGGCCCGCTGCAACTCCGCCGCCTCGGCGTCGAGGCCGGGGGCGTCCACCCGGGCCGTCGCGGCCAGTACCGCGGCCGACTGCCCGCCGAGGCGCTGCATGTCGAGGAGGACCGCGCGCGCCTGTTCGGCGGCGCGCTTCACGGCCACGTCGGTCGCGGTCGCACTGCCGGCCTGCCGGGCCATGTCCTCGAGGCTGCGGGTCGCCGCGTCGGCGCGCTTGAGCATCGCGAAGGCCGGCGTCCCGTAGCGCGGCCTCGCCGCAGGAGGCGGCTCCGGCGCACGATCGCCGCCGGTGAGCGCGCCTACGGCGACCTTTACGACGTACACCGCCGCGCCGATGCCGATCCCGAGCGGCAGGGGAGGGACCCCGGCAGCGAACACCGCGGCGGCGCCCCAGGAGACGCCACCGGCGACCCCGGCCAGCACGGCGCCCGAGGGGCTACGCAGCTCGTCCGACAGTCGTCCCATGCGGGCTCAGCCGCTCGACAGCGTCGACGTCGTGTCGAACTCTCGCCTGGTGCCGTGCCTCACGGGTCCCCTTCGCCGTCGTGGTCCCCGCCATCCTCACACCTCGGGAGAAATCAGGCCGCCTCGACCTCGATGGTGACGTGCTCGGGATAGAACGCCAGGTGGTCCTGGATCTCGGCCACCGCCGCGAACGGCGACTCATACGTCCAGACGGCATTGGGCGTGTCCGGGAGGCTGAAGTAGGAGGCGTCACCCTTGTACGGGCAGTAGGTGCTGTGCTCGGTGCGCGCCAGCAGGGTCAGGTCGACGTCCTTGCGCGGTACGTAGAGCACCGCCGGATAGTTCGCCTCCTGCAGCGTCAGCGCATCGCGCGTGTCGGCGAGCAGCCGGCCTTCGCGACGAACGACGACTCGATCACCGGTGCGCGCGATCGTGATCGGGTGGTCGTCGGAGGGCTCGAGAACGGGGCGGTCAGTCACGCCCCGTGCAACCCCTCCCGGGTGACCCGCTGTTCCCAACCTGACATAATATAGATTATCGGCGTACCACCTGGGCGGGTGATCCACGGAGAGATCGTGGCTGATCTGGGGAGTCAGGCGTGCTGTAAGTCTCCGTGGATCATCTCGGTGGGATCAGGCGTGGGATCAGGCGTGGGTGACATCCCAGACGTGGTGCACCGGATCGTGCACGAGGTACTGGCTGAAGGTCGTGAGGGTGAAGACCGCGCCGTCGCTGCGGCGGCCGGGACGCTGCCAGACGTCGGCCCGCAACGACTCGAACCGACCGGCCAGGACGGCGGCGGCCTCGGCGAGCTCGCGCCGCACGTCCACCGGGTCCTGCTCGCCGTACCGCTCGGCGACGGCGGTCTCGTCCTGGTCCCAGTTGGCGAACAGCGGGTCGTCCTCAGCGAGCATCAGCTCGAGGCGTCCCAGGAAGACGCGGAACGTGTCGCGGACGTGGCAGCCGTACTCCAGGGCCGACCAGCTGCCGGGAGCCGGGCGGGTCGCGGCGTCCGGGGAGTCCAGGGCCGCGGCCAGCTCGGCGGCCGCGCGCCGGAGGCTGGACCCGACGTCCTGGCGCGACAGGGCGGCGGCGTCGAAGCCGCAGTCCGGGCAGCGGCGGGTGAGCACCCAGGTCCAGTCCTTGGTGTCAGGCACGATCGTCATGCCGGCCAGTGGATCAGCTCCGGTCCCCCGGCGCCGCTGGCGGAAAGCCTGACAACCGTGTTATTCCTGCCAATCAGGAGTGGTTCCAACGCACCAGCTGTACGCCGGGAGCGGACCAGACCGGACGGAGCACGACGCTGCCGAGGGACCGGGAGGCGTCGACCATCCACCCGCCGCCGACGTAGATGCCGACGTGCTCCCCCGGCGCTCCGTAGACGACGAGGTCACCGACCGCGGCGTTCCGCAGCAGCACCCGGTGGGTCCGGTTGTGGATCGCTGTCCGGCTGTTCGGTGACGACGTCCCGCCGGCTCGCGCCCACAGCGTCGTCACGAGCCCGGTGTCGGTCCAGGTCGTTGCAGTGACCTGGCTGCGGGCCAGAGCGACGAAGCGCACCATCCGGGCGGAGCTCGCTGCCGGCCGCCGCGGCAGGCCGAGCAGGGGGGTCTTCCCACGAAGCGCCGGCTCGCGCGGTGACACGAGCGGACCGGCCGGCGTCACCACGGGGGCGGGCTTGCCGGGGGTGGGCTTGCCGGGGGCGGGCTTGGGGGTGGCCACCGGCTTCCACGGTCGGACGCTCGGCATCCCGGCGCGTGGCACCCGGCCGAAGCGCACCGTTCCGCTGGACCACACGTCGCGCTCGACGACCCCGTGCTGCGACGACGAGGCGTCGATCATCAC
>JAWWOJ010000400.1:0-4327 GCA_033851885.1 Frankiales bacterium
CCGGTCAGGTTGCGGCGTGTAACGCACCCAGTGCGAGCTTCGTGAGCAGCTCGGCGAGTTCGTCGTCACCGAGATGGCGGTTGTACGGCGTGGAGTTGATCAGACCGAACACGGCGTGTGCCGCTGACCGGGCATGTCGCTCGCCGACCCCGGGAACCGCGTCGGAAATGGCCTGCACCCAGATCTCGACGTAACGCCGTTGCAGGGCACGGACCTGCTTGCGGTCGGTGTCGGTGAGGTTGGCGAGGTTCCGTTCCTGCACGGTGATGAGCGCGGGGTGCTCGAGCGCGAACTCGACATGGAATTTCACCAGTTCGGTGAGCTTTTCGCGCGGATCGACGACCTGCTCGGCGCGTGCGGTGCCGCCGTCGAGCAGGTACAAGCTGATCGAGTTCAGCATCTCGCCGAGCATCGAGTCCTTGCTGCGGAAATGCCGGTAGAGGGCCGGCCCCGAGATCCCCACCGCCGCGCCGATGTCGTCGATGCCGACGCCGTGGAAGCCGTTCGCCGCGAACAGGTCGGCTGCGGACTCGAGCAGCTGCTCCCGGCGGGTGGTCACGAGGCAGGTTAACGTGGGTTCGCATGAGCAGCAGGTGGGAGACACCGGAGCGGCTGGCGCTGCGCGCACTCGCGCGTGACGTCGTGGCCAGGCACGTGGCGCCGCACGTCGATGAGTGGGAGCGCGCTGGGGAGCTGCCCCGGTCGCTGCACAGGACCTTCGCGGCCGCCGGGCTGCTCGGTCTCGCCTTCCCGATCGAGGTCGGTGGCCAGGGCGGGGACTCGGTCGACGCCGCGATCGTCACCGAAGAGCTGCTGATCGGCGGCGCCTCCGGCGGGACGGTGGCCTCGCTGCTCACCCACGGGATCGCGTGCCCCCACATCGCGTTCGCCGGCACACCTGAGTTGGTCGACCGCTATGTGCGCCCCACCCTGGCAGGGGACCTCATCGGTGCCCTGGCCGTCACGGAGCCGGGCGGCGGCTCCGACGTCGCCGGCCTCACGACCACGGCCCGTCGGGACGGGTCCGACTACGTTGTCAACGGCGCGAAGACCTACATCACCTCCGGCGTCCGGGCCGACTTCGTGACGACCGCCGTCCGCACCGGAGGCCCTGGGCACCAAGGGATCTCGCTGCTGGTCATCGACAAGGGGCTGCCGGGCTTCGGGGTCTCGAAGCCGCTCGACAAGATGGGCTGGCGTGCCTCCGACACCGCCGAGCTGTCGTTCTCCGACGTCCGGGTGCCCGCGGGCAACCTGGTGGGCGCCGAGGGCGACGGGTTCCTGCTGATCATGCGGCAGTTCCAGACCGAGCGGCTGGCCCTCGCGACCCAGGCGTGGGCCCTCGCCCAGCGCGCGCTCGACCTCACCATCCGGTGGGTCAAGGACCGCGAGACCTTCGGTCGACCCCTCGCCAGCAGGCAGGTGGTCCGGCACAAGGTTGCTGAGATGGCCCGGCAGGTGTGGATGGCCAAGATCACGACGCGCGCCGCGTACGACGCCTGGCTCGACACCGGCGACGCGGTGACGGAGGTGTCGATGGCCAAGAACACCGCATGCGCGGCGGCCGACCACGTCGTCGACGAGGCGGTCCAGCTGTTCGGAGGCCTCGGCTACATGCGCGAGTCCGAGGTGGAGCGCTGCTACCGCGACAGCCGGATCCTGCGCATCGGCGGCGGCACCGACGAGATCATGAACGAGGTCATCGCCAAGCGCCTCGGCCTCTGACGCGTGGATGTGAACTGATCGGCTGCCGCAGGCCCCGTCAGCGACCCCACATGTTTACTTCCACGCCGGGGGGGCCGGCGGTCTCCAGGGGGCTGGCGGACCTGACTGCTGGCACGCCCGAGCCCGGACGGTGCGACAATCGTGGGACGTCCCGATCGCGAGGAGATCACCCGAGCATGAGCGCTGCCGTTCCTGAGCAGCCCCCCACCGCACGCAACCGGCCCAAGAAGGCGGCTGCACCGGTGGAGGTCGCGGAGAAGAAGCCCGCCAAGAAGGCGGCGAAGGCGGCCACGGCTGCCGTGCCGGCCGACGTCGTCCTCGAGGACGCCGGGATCGACGGTGCCGCCCCGCTGCCGGGGGTCGACCCGCTGGAGGCCGGCGACGCCGAGCCCACGCCGGAGGAGCTCGCCGCCGAGGCCGAGAAGGAGGAGCAGGAGGAGATCGAGGCCGGCGCCACGCTGTCGGTCGACGTCCTGCGGCTCTACCTCAACCAGATCGGCCGCGTCCCGCTGCTCACCGCCGAGCAGGAAGTCGAGCTCGCCCGCGCCATGGAGGCCGGCCTGTTCGCCGCCGAGCGGCTCGCGCAGGGCGGCAAGATGGGCATGACCATGAAGGTCGACCTGCAGACCCTCGTGCGCGAGGGGGAGCGGGCCAAGCAGCACATGCTCGAGGCCAACCTGCGCCTCGTCGTCTCGGTCGCGAAGAAGTACGCCGGGCGCGGGATGGGCCTCACCGACCTCATCCAGGAGGGCAACCTCGGCCTGATCCGCGCCGTTGAGAAGTTCGACTACACCAAGGGCTTCAAGTTCTCGACCTACGCGACGTGGTGGATCCGGCAGGCGCTGACCCGGGCGATGGCCGACCAGGCGCGCACCATCCGGCTGCCTGTGCACATGGTCGAGCAGGTCAACAAGATCCGTCGCGTCGAGCGCGACCTCGTCGTGCAGCTGGGCCGCAAGCCCACCGCGGCCGAGATCGCCGTCGAGGTCGACCTCACGCCCGAGCGAGTCGAGGAGATCCGGTCCTACAACCGCGACCCTGCCTCCCTCGACGCCCTCATCGGCGAGGACAGCGACGCGAGCCTCGGCGACTTCATCGAGGACGAGCACGCCGTCATGCCCGGTGAGGCTGCCGCGTTCCTTCTCATGCGCGAGGAGCTGTCCGCGGTGCTCGCCTCCCTCACCGACCGCGAGCGGCGTGTTATGGAGATGCGCTACGGCCTGGTCGATGGGCAGCCGCGCACGCTGGACGACATCGGCAAGGACTTCAACCTGACGCGCGAGCGGATCCGTCAGATCGAGGGCAAGACGCTGTCGAAGCTGCGGCACCCGAGCCGTTCCGCGTCGCTGCGCGACTACCTCGACGACTAACCTGGAGCACGTGCTCCGCGTCGTCTTCAGTCCGAAGTGGCTGTGGCGGCACGTCCTGCTCGGGGTGGCCGTGGCCACCTGCTTCCTCTTCGGGCGCTGGCAGCTCGGGCGCGCCGTGGACCGGCACTCGGTCCTCAACTGGTCCTACGCGATCGAGTGGACGCTGTTCGCGGTGTTCGCGTTCGTGTGCTGGGGCTGGTACCTCCGCGACGACCTGCGCGGCGGCCCCGACGCCCGCCCGGACGGGCCGGCGGCACCGGTCTACCTTCCGCAGGCCACACCCGTGACGGACGACGAGGACCCCGAGCTCGCCGCCTACAACCGCTACCTCGCCGGCCTCGACAAGAGACTCGACAAGAGACTCGACAAGAGAGAAGACGCGTGACCAACCGACCCCTCACGATCTACCGGGTCATGGCCAACGTCGTCGGCGTCGGTCTCGTCCTGCTCTTCGCCAGCCTGCCCTACCGGTACTGGACCTCGAGCTATCACAAGGAGCCCACGGCGGCGATCGGCTTCGTGCACGGGATCCTCTACATGGTGCTGCTCGTGAGCATCGCCAACCTGGCGTTCCGCCGGCGCTTCCCGATCCACTGGATCGTCTACGTCGCGCTGGCCGGCACCATCCCGTTCCTGTCCTTCGTGGCCGAGCGAGCCGTGACCGCCCGGGTCAGGGACGGCCGGCTCTAGCCCTCGACCGTCAGAGCCCGCCGAGGCAGCCCTTCTGACCAGAGCTGTTCGGGTATCCGGTGCCCGCGGTGTAGGCCGCGTTGCTCCACTCGCCCTGGATCTTCCACTGGCTCCCGTTGGACAGCGTCGCCAAGGCGCCGCCGAATGTCCACGCGCACTTGTCGCCGTTCTCCGCGCCGGAGCCGTCGTACCAGGCGTTGAGCGCTGGGTCGGTCGTCGCTTCGGAGAGCTCGTGGCCGCTGACGTTGGCGAGGGCGGCCAGCCCCTGCGAGTGCAGGCCTGAGCTGTCCTGGGGGTCGCAGCCGGGGTCGCCGTCGAGGCTCCAGAAGAACGCGAACTGGACGGGGGTGCCGCGAACGCTGCCGTACGAGTGCCAGGCGCAGTAGCCGGCGTTGCCGCGTGGCAGGTCGGTGTAGACGGCGTAGTAGCCGTTGGAGACCGGGCTGGTGATCGTCTTGGCCACCTCCGCCAGGATCGCGTTGGTGCTCCCGCCGCCCGACGCGGTGGACGTGTCGATGAGGTGGCCGCCGTACGTGCTGCTC
>JAWWOJ010000430.1:0-10151 GCA_033851885.1 Frankiales bacterium
GCTCCACTCCCTCGCCGGGATGCCAGCGCTGGACAAGGTCCGCCGGGTGCTGGAGGCGCTGCCCCCGCCCGAGCAGGCGATGGCGTCCTCCGGGCTGCAGATCGGGATCGCGGCTGATGAGTACGCCGACGAGCACGACTACCTGGTCCGCGCGATCATCGGCAGCGAGGGCAACGCGCTCGTGGTGGGCGACCTCGTGCAGCAGGGGCAGACGGTGCGGCTGCAGGTGCGCGATGCCGAGGCCGCCGACGCCGACCTGCGCACGGCACTCGCGCGGTGCCCCGGCCAGCCTGGCAGCGGCGCGCTGCTGTTCTCCTGCAACGGCAGGGGAGGTGCGCTGTTCGGGCCGTCGTACGGAGGGGCGTCGCACGACGTGACGGCGGTCCGCGACGGGCTCGCCGCGGATGCCGTGGCCGGGTTCTTCGCGGGTGGGGAGATCGGACCGGTGGCGGGGCGTTCGCACCTGCATGGCTTCACGGCCTCGATGGTGATCTTCCCGTGAAGACGCTCTGCCTCGACGTGGGTGGCACCAAGGTGGCGGCCGCGGTGCAGGACGGGACCCTGGGCGCGGCCGTCCGGAGGCCGACCGGGGACGACCCGTGGGAGACCGTGACCTGGCTGCTCGACCCGCTGGCAGCCCAAGGGGTGGACCAGCTCGGGGTCGCCTGTGGCGGCCCGATGGAGTGGCCGGCCGGCGTCGTGGCCCCGCTCAACATCCCCGCCTGGCGCGGCGGCTTCCCGTTGCGGGACCGGCTGGCTGAGCGCTACGCCGTGCCGGTGCGGCTGCACAACGACGCCGTCTGCGTGGCCGTGGCCGAGCACGCGCAGGGCGGCTGGGGCGTCGCCGACCTGCTCGGGATGGTGGTGTCGACGGGCGTCGGCGGGGGCCTGGTGCTCGGCGGCCGGCTGGTCGACGGCGGCACCGGCAACGCCGGCCACGTCGGACACATCGTCGTCGATCCGACCGGGCCGCTCTGCCCCTGTGGCGGCCGAGGGTGCCTCGAGGCCGTGGCCCGTGGACCCGCGCTCGTCGACTGGGCCCGTGCGCGGGGGTCGAAGGCCCGCGACGGAGTGGAGCTGGGACGCCTGGCGCTGCAGGGCGACTCCCTGGCGTTGCAGACGTTTGCGCGCGCCGGCCGGGCGCTCGGTGTGGGCATCGCGTCGGCGATCCACCTGCTCGACGTCCGGGTCGTCGCGGTGGGCGGCGGGCTGTCGCAGGTGCCGTCGGTGTGGCCCACCCTGCGCCGCACCCTCGCTGAGCACGCCCGACTCTCCTTCGCCAAGGACGTGCGGGTCGAGCCCGCCCGGCTGGGCCAGGAGTCCGGGCTCATCGGCGCCGCCTCGCTGTTCGACGACCGCTACTGGTCGGCAGACTGATCCTGTGACGCCACTGGACCTGCCGCTCGTCGGACTCGCGGACATCGAGGCCGCGCGCCGGCTGCTCGACGGGATCGCGCGCACGACGCCGATGGAGGGGAGCCGGGCGCTGGCGGACCAGGTCGGCGGCCCGGTCTACCTCAAGTGCGAGAACCTCCAACGGACCGGATCATTCAAGATCCGGGGCGCCTACGTCCGGATCGCGCGGCTCAGCGACGAGGAACGGTCCCGGGGCGTCGTGGCTGCCAGCGCCGGCAACCACGCGCAGGGCGTCGCACTGGCGGCGGCGCTGCTGGGCTGCGAGGCCACGGTCTTCATGCCGACCGGCGCCCCGATCCCGAAGGTGCAGGCCACCAAGGCCTACGGCGCGACGGTGCGGCATGCGGGTGCGACCGTCGATGAGGCGCTGGTGGCCGCTGGGGCGTTCGCCACCGAGACCGGTGCCGTCCTCATCCACCCCTTCGACCACGCCGACGTGATCGCGGGCCAGGGGACCGTGGGGCTTGAGATCCTCGAGCAGTGCCCGGAGGTGCGGACCGTCGTCGTGTGCGCCGGGGGAGGCGGCCTGGTCTCGGGCATCGCCGCAGCGGTGAAGGCGCTCCGTCCCGACGTCGAGGTGGTCGCGGCGCAGGCGGCGGGTGCGGCGTCGTTCCCGCCCTCCCTGTCGGCCGGGAGACCGATCCCGCTCGCCTCGATGGCAACGATGGCCGATGGCATCGCGGTCGGTCGTCCCGGTGACGTGACGTTCTGCCACGTGCGCGACCTGGTCGACCGGGTGGTGACCGTCGACGACGACGCGCTGTCGCGCGCGCTGCTGCTCTCGCTCGAACGGGCCAAGCTCGTCGTCGAGCCGGCCGGTGCGGCCGGACTCGCTGCCGTGATGCAGGATCCGGCGTCGTTCGCTCCACCGGTCGTGGTCGTGCTGAGCGGGGGCAACATCGACCCGCTGCTCCTGTCGAAGGTCATCCGGCACGGACTCATCGCCGCCGGCCGGTTCCTGTCGATGAGCGTCCGCATCCCGGACCGCCCCGGCGAGCTGGCGCGGCTGCTCGGCGTGCTCGCCGAAGCGGGCGCGAACCTGCTCGACGTCGAACATCAGCGGACCGGTAAGGAGCTCCACCTCGACGAGGTCGAGGTGGACCTGCAGGTCGAGACCAGAGGCGCCGAGCACGCCGAGGTGGTGGTCGCGGCGCTGAGCCAGGCCTCCTACCACGTGCGTCCGAGCTGACCGGCAGCTCAGCCGTCGTAGGGCTTGATGTCCTTCACCGTCACGGTCAGGCTCTTCGGGCCGAAGGTGACCTGGTCGCCGGCCTTGTGGCCGTGGATCGCCTGCCCGATCGGTGACTCCGGCGAGTACACGTCGAGGGCGCCGATCTTGCCGCCCTCGTCCGTCGCGTTCTCCCTCGAGGCGAACAGGAAGGTCTCGCAGTCGTCGTCGCCGTAGTCGACGGTGACCAGGCAGCCTTCCTCGACCAGGTCCCCGGCGGGAGTCTCGCCGACGCGCACGTCCCGCAGCAGCGCCGTGAGCTGCCGGATCCGGGCCTCGAGCTTGCCCTGCTCGTCCTTCGCGGCGTGGTAGCCGCCGTTCTCCTTGAGGTCGCC
This sequence comes from Frankiales bacterium, assembly GCA_033851885.1. Taxonomy (GTDB): domain Bacteria; phylum Actinomycetota; class Actinomycetes; order Mycobacteriales; family SCTD01; genus RYN-111. The sequence goes on from JAWWOJ010000430.1 coordinate 2,980, forward strand.
CTCCTCGCGAGCCGCCTCGATGCGACCCACGATGTGGGCACGCTGCGGACCGGTCATGTCCTCGAGGTCGCTGACCAGACGGGCGTGCGCCTCAGGGGTGAGCCAGGTGCTCGCGCTGGGGGCGGTGCTGTCGGTGGACACGGTCGTTCTCCTCGGGTTCGGCGTCCGTCCATGCTCCCGACCATGCTAAGGCGCGCGGCGGCAGGACAGGACTTCGCCGGCGACCGCCCGGTGCTTCGTCGGCAGCGTCCGCTCCACCGTGAACGGGCTGCTGCCCTTCCCGGTCAGCGTGACGAGCACACTGCCGACCTCCACGTTGTCACGGTCGCGCGCCTGCAGGACGCACTGCGCCGTCTCCCCCTCGTCGAGGGCGATCCGGAAGCGGATCAGCACCGAGGAGTCCGACGCGACGCGGTAGTCGAGGTTCGTGAACGCGGCCCGGGTGCTCGTGTAGTGCCGGTAGGCCACGTAGGAGAAGCCGAGGAGGGCCGCGAGCAGCACGACGGCGCCGCCGACGAGCAGCGGTCGCGGGAGCTGGCGGGGCTCGTCGTACCTGCCTGGGGGCCGGCGCAGGCCGGTGGTGGTGTCCATCAGTGACAATGATGCCGTGGATGCCCTCGATGCCGTGAACTCAGCCGAGCAGCTCCGCCTGGTGTGCGTGCACGCGCACCCGGACGACGAGTCGAGCAAGGGCGCCGCCACCATGGCGCGCTACGTCCGGGAGGGTGTCGACGTCCTCGTCGTGACCCTGACCGACGGCTCGCGCGGCTCGGTCCTCAACCCGGCGCTCGACAACCCCGAGACCCTCGCCAACATCACCGAGATCCGTGCCAAGGAGATGGACACCGCGCGCGACATCCTGGGCGTGCGGCAGGTCTTCATGGGCTGGGAGGACAGCGGCCTGCCGGAGGGCGACCCGCTGCCGCCGCTGCCTGACGGGTGCTTCGCAGCTGGCGACCTCGAGGAGCAGACCGCCGCACTCGTGGAGCTGTTCCGCAAGGAGCGGCCGCACGTCGTCACGACCTACGACGAGCAGGGCGGCTACCCGCACCCCGACCACATCCGCTGCCACGAGGTGACCGTCGCGGCGTTCGAGGCGGCCGGCGACCCCAGCCGCTTCCCCGAGGCCGGCGAGCCGTGGCAGCCACTGAAGCTCTACTACAACCACACGTTCCACAAGGAGCGGCTGGTCGCGCTGAACGGCGCGATGATCGAGGCCGGCCTGGAGTCGCCGTACGCCGACTGGCTGGCGAACTGGGAGGACAAGCCCGAGGACGCCGAGCGCCTGACGACCCGCGTCCCGTGCGGGGAGTACTTCGGGACCCGTGACGCGGCGCTCATCGCGCACGCCACCCAGGTGGACCCCCAGGGCCGCTGGTTCACCGTGCCCCTCGACCTGCAGCAGCGGGTCTGGCCGACCGAGGACTTCCAGCTCGCGCGCAGCCACGTCACGTCGTCGCTGCCCGAGGACGACCTGTTCGCGGGGGTGCGCTGATGCTGGCCGTGGCCGACGACGGGCTGATCTCAGCCGGGTGGCTCGGGTTCCTCATCGTCGTGCTGCTGGGCGTCGTGACCTACCTGCTCATCCGCAACATGAACGCCCGGCTCAAGCGCCTTCCGGAGAGCTTCCCGAACGACCCCGACCCGGACGACGACGAGTCCTCTTCAGGTCCGACCGCTGGCGCTTGACGTCGAGCCGACGCTGCTTGCTGGCCCGGGACGGCTTGGTCGCGCGCCTGGGCGCCGGCGGCGGGGCGATGGCCGCACGGATGAGCTCGGCCATCCGCTCGCCGGCGACGGACCGGTTCTGCAGCTGGCTGCGCTGGTCACTCGACTGGGTCGTGAGCACGGTGGGCCCGCGTTCCGCGGCCCGGGCAAGCAGGTGCTCCGGCAGCACGCGCGACAGGTCGACCGTCAGCTCGGCCCGGCTGTCGCTGGTGTTGACGCCCTGACCGCCCGGCCCGGAGGAGCGGCTGAACCGCCAGGACAACTCGGCGTCGGGGACGACCAGCCCTGGCAAGACCTGTAACGGCACCCGCCCAGCCTGTCACCCGGATGGCCGGGCGGCCGCCTGCCGCACCAGGGCCTCGGCCGTGAGCACGCCGAGCGACCTGTCACCGTCGCGTACCTCGACCCGGCCCCCTCCGGCGAGCAGGGCGACCAGGGCACGACCCAGGTCCACGTCTGCGGACACGGCCGTCGCAGCCGTACCCGGTTCGAGTCCGTCGGTGGCCAGCGGCATCACCGACAGCGCCTTGACCATGCGGTCCGACCCGACGAAGCCGGCGACGAACTCGGTCGCCGGCGCGGTGAGCAGCTCGGCGGGCGGGGCGTACTGCTCCAGGTGGCCGCCTTCCCGCAGGATCGCGACCCGGGTGCCGAGCCGGACCGCTTCGTCGATGTCATGGGTGACGAGCACGACGGTGGTGCCCACCTCCGCCTGCACCCGCAGGAACTCGGTCTGCAGGCGCTCGCGCGCTACCGGGTCGACGGCGCTGAACGGCTCATCCATGAGCAGCACCAGCGGGTCGGCAGCGAGGGCTCGAGCGACGCCGACGCGCTGGCGCTGACCGCCGGACAGCTGAGCAGGGTAGCGACCGCCGTAGACGGCCGGGTCCAGGCCGACGAGCTCGAGCAGCTCCCCCGCGCGCTGTCGAGCCCGCCCGCGATCCCAGCCGAGCAGCCGCGGCACGGTCATCACGTTGTCGCGGACCCGCTGGTGCGGGAAGAGACCGACGTTCTGGATGACGTAGCCGATCCGTCGGCGCAGCTCGGTCGGGTCGGCTCGCGAGATGTCCTGCCCGTCGACGTACACCGTGCCGGACGTCGGGTCGATGAGGCGGTTGACCATCTTCATCGTGGTGGTCTTGCCGCACCCGCTCGGGCCGACCAGGACGCAGATCTCGCCGCGACCGACGTCGAGCGAGAGCTCGGAGACAGCGGCGGTTCCGTCCGCGTAGGTCTTGCTCACCCGATCGAGCCGGATCATGGCATCGTCGGTCACGTGCAGGTCCTCTCGACGGTGATGGCTCATCTTGACGCACCCAACCCGTGGATCAGCGTGGACTACATCCGGGAGAACGCGGACGCGCTCAGGGCGGCGACCAAGGAGCACGTGGAGCTGGTGCTGCTGAGCGTCGGGTTCGGGCTGCTGCTGTCGATCCCGCTCGCCGTCATGGTGCGCGGCCACCGCCGGCTGTCGACGCTGCTGCTCGGCGTGACGGGCGTGATCTACACGATCCCGTCGCTCGCCCTGTTCGCCCTGCTCGCGCCGATCACAGGACTGACCCTCACGACCGCTGTCATCGCACTGACCGCCTACACGCTGCTCATCCTGGTGCGCAACGTCCTCGCCGGCCTGGCGGGCGTCTCGGAGGAGGTCCGCGAGTCGGCCCGCGGCATGGGCCTGAGCCGCACCGGGATGCTGCTGCGCGTCGAGCTGCCGCTCGCCGTGCCGGCCATCCTCGCCGGCGTCCGCGTCGCCACGGTCTCGACGGTCGCGCTCGCGACGGTCGGCGTCACCGTCGCCCACGGCGGGTTGGGCCGGATCATCTTCCTGGGCTTCCGGGCCAACCTGTACCACGCGGAGATCCTCACAGGCACGGCGCTGTGCGTGCTGCTCGCGGCAGTGGCCGAGGCGCTGTTCCTCGGGATCGAATGGCTCGCGACACCCTGGGCGCGACGGTGAGCCTCGCCGGCCAGACCGTCGACTGGCTGCTCGATGGTGACCACTGGAGCGGGTCCGAGGGCGTACCCCACCGGCTGCTGGTGCACCTCGGGATCAGTGCCGCGGCGGTCGGCCTCGCGGCGCTGGTCGCGCTGCCGCCGGCACTGCTGCTCGGCCACGCCCGGTCCCGTTGGGGCGGTGTGCTCGTCTCCGTCGGCAACGCGACCCGGGCGCTGCCCGTGCTCGGCGTGCTCATCATCCTGGCGTCCACCTCGCTCGGGATCAGCACCCGCTCGACGGTGCTGGCACTGACCCTGTTCGCGATTCCGCCGCTGCTGAGCAACGCGTTCCTCGGCGTGCGCGACGTGGACGCCGACGTGGTCGAGGCGGCCTCGGGCAACGGCATGTCAGGCATGCAGGTGCTGCGCTCCGTCGAGCTGCCCCTTGCGCTGCCGCTCATCGCGGCCGGGGTCCGCACCTCCGCTGTGCAGGTCGTGGCGACGGCGACGCTCGCTGCCTACGTCGGCGGCGGCGGCCTCGGTCAGTTCATCAACGAGGGCTTCGCGCGCGGGGACGAGCCGGAGACTGTCGCCGGGGGTCTGCTCGTGGCGGTGCTCGCGCTCCTCGTCGAGGTGTCGCTCGGGCTGCTGCAGCACCGGCTGGAGCCGGCGGTCGAAACCAGACTGTGACGTGCCCTGCAGTGGTTGCAGCCCTCCCGGTCTGGTTAGGTCGTGAGCGCGGGAAGTGCAACCCGCCCAGACACGCGGCCGCCCGACGCGGCCGGGACACAGGAGGCGGCCATGCGCGCTCGTACAGTCATCGCCCTGGCGGCAGGGCTGCCGCTGCTCGTCGCGGGGTGCAGCGGGTCGAGCAACAGCAAGCTGTCGTCCACCGGCACCGACAACAGCAAGGTGCTGGTCGTCCTCGCTGATGACCTCAAGCTCCAGACCGTCGACAATATCGTCCCGGTCATCCGTACCAAGGTCGCCTCCGACGCCGCGAAGCAGGCCCTCGAGAAGGTGTCCGCGGCGCTCAGTGTCGATGCCCTCATCGGCCTCAACAAGTCTGTCGACATCGACCGGCACACCTCCGAGGCGGCGGCGGCGTCGTTCGTCAAGGACAAGGGCCTCGACTCGGGAGTGTCCGGTGGCTCCGGCAAGCTCGTCGTCGGGGGGGCGAACTTCAGCGAGAGCCAGACCCTCGCCTACGTCTACGCCGACGCGCTCAAGGCTGCCGGCTTCAGCACCGAGGTCAAGACCGTCGAGAGCCGAGAGGTCTACGAGCCCGCCCTCGAGCGGGGCGACCTCGACGTCTTCCCGGAGTACGTCGGGACGCTGACCGAGTTCCTCAACACGAAGGCCAACGGCGCCAACGCCAAGCCCAAGGCGAGCAACGACCTCGACGCCACGCTGACCGCCCTGAGGGGGCTCGCCGGCCCACGGGGGCTCACGGTGTACGCGCCGGCCGCCGCGGACGACAAGAACGCGTTCGCGGTCACGAAGAAGTTCGCGCAGGACAACAAGCTGACCAAGATCAGCGACCTCAAGAACCTCAAGGACCTGATCCTCGGCGGCCCGGCCGAGTGCCCGAAGCGACCCTTCTGCGAGCTCGGTCTGGAGAAGACCTACGGCCTGACGTTCAAGAGCTTCAAGAGCCTCGACGCGGGCGGTCCGCTCACCAAGGCCGCCCTCAAGGACGGCACCATCAACGTAGGTCTCGTGTTCAGCAGCGACGGCTCCCTCGGCACGCTATAGGACGTGCAGCTGCTCTGACCTGCGCCTAGGGTGCCGGTGTGGTGAACCGGCTGGCCTCCTCGACGAGCCCGTATCTCCTGCAGCACAAGGACACTCCCGTCGACTGGTGGGAGTGGGGACCCGAGGCGTTCGAGGAAGCCGCGCGTCGCGACGTACCTGTCCTGCTGTCGATCGGGTACGCCGCCTGCCACTGGTGCCATGTGATGGCGCACGAGTCCTTCGAGGACGAGGCCACCGCCACGTTCATGAACGCGCACTTCGTCAACGTCAAGGTCGACCGCGAGGAGCGGCCCGACGTCGACGCGGTCTACATGGAGGCGGTGCAGGCGATGACGGGCCACGGGGGGTGGCCCATGACCTCGTTCCTCACCACCCAGGGCGAGCCCTTCTTCTGCGGGACCTACTGGCCGAACGAGCCGCGGCACGGGATGCCGTCGTTCCACGAGGTGCTGCAGTCGGTCGCGCAGACGTGGGAGACCCGCCGCGCCGATGTCGACGCTGCCGGGCGAGACGTCGTGCAGCGGCTGTCGACGTCGATGCCGGCCTCGGACGCGACCGTCGACGCGGCGCTGCTCGACAAGGCCTACGAGCAGCTCAGCCGGTCCTATGACGGGGTGCACGGCGGGTTCGGCTCGGCGCCGAAGTTTCCGCCTTCGATGGTGCTGGAGTTCTTGATCCGCAGGGCTTCTCGCACGGGTGAGGGGTTGGACAAGGTCGCCCACACCTGCGAGGCGATGGCCCGCGGCGGCATGTATGACCAGCTCGCCGGCGGGTTCGCCCGCTACTCGGTGGATGGCGCGTGGGTCGTCCCGCACTTCGAGAAGATGCTCTACGACAACGCGCTGCTGCTGCGGGTCTACACGCACTGGCACCGCGCGACCGGGAGCCCGTTCGCCGAGCGGGTCGTGCGCGAGACCGCGGAGTTCCTGCTCCGCGACCTGCGCACCCCGGAGGGCGGGTTCGCCTCCGCCCTGGACGCCGACACCGAGGGCGTCGAGGGCCTGACCTACGCCTGGACGCCGCAGCAGCTGATCGAGGTGCTCGGCGAGGACGACGGCAGCTGGGCGGCGGAGCAGCTCGAGGTCACGGCCGACGGCACGTTCGAGCACGGGACGTCGACCCTGCAGCGCTTGCTCGAGCCCGCGGACGCAGACCGCTACGAGTCGGTGCGCGCTCGCCTGCACGCGGCCCGCAACGAGCGGCCGCAGCCCGGCCGCGACGACAAGGTGGTCGCCGCCTGGAACGGTCTGGCCGTCGCCGCGCTCGCGGAGGCGGGCGTGCTCTTCGACGAGCCGACCTGGGTGGACGCTGCGCTGCACTGCTCCCAGCTCCTCCAGGATCTGCACTGGGTCGACGGCCGGCTGCGCCGGGTCTCGCGGGACGGTGTCGTCGGCAAGCACGCCGGGGTGCTCGAGGACTACGCCGACGTCGCGGAGGGGCTGCTCGCGCTCTACTGGGCGACCGGCGACCTGGAGCATCTGCGCGGTGCCCACGCGCTGCTCGAGGTCGTGCTCACCCGCTTCCCCGACGGCAACGGCGGCTTCTGGGACACAGCCGACGATGCCGAGGTCCTGGTACGACGCCCGCAGGACCCCACCGACAACGCGACGCCGTCGGGGGCCGCCGCCGCGGCCGGTGCGCTGCTGACCTACGGCGCCCTCACGGGCAGCGACACGCACCGGACGGCAGCGGAGGACTGCCTGACCCAGCTGGCCGCCCTGTTCGGCCGGCATGCGCGGTTTGCCGGCTGG
>JAWWOJ010000455.1:0-2897 GCA_033851885.1 Frankiales bacterium
CTCGTGAGCGGCTGGCGCAGGACCGCCTGAGCCTCCCTGCGTACGTACGACGGGCTGGAACCGGTGCCGCGGCCCTCCCACCTGGGACGCCGGGAGCAGGCGGGCTCAGCGCCGGCAGGACCCTGAGGGGTCGAGGCCGTCGAGGACGGCGTTGCAGATCTGCTCGAGCTGGCCGACCTGCTCAGGCGTGAGTGCGTCGAACAGGTGTTTGCGCACGGCCTGCACGTGGCCGGGAGCCTGCTCGGCGAGGATGTCGAAGCCCGCGTCGGTGAGCGTGCACAGGGTGCTGCGCTTGTCGCACGTCGACGGCGAGCGGGTGACCCAGCCGCGCTCCTCGAGCTTGCCGACGGCGTGGCTGAGCCGGCTCGGGCTGGCGTTGACGACGCCGGCGAGGTCGCTCATGCGCAGCGTGCGATCGGGTGCCTGGCTGAGCTGGGCCAGAATCGCGTAGTAGGCGTGCGGGAAGCCTGCGTCGCGCTGCAGCTGGGCGTCCAGGCTCCCCATCAGGAGCTCGGTCGCCCCGAGCCAGGCAAGCCAGGCCCGCTGCTCCTCGGCGCTGAGCCATCGGGTCACGGGCTGGATCGTGGCAGACGTACTCATGCCGCGGTGGGAGAAACCAGGTCGAGGGTGTGCAGCGTGTGCTCGACCTTGGCGTGGAGGTAGTGGGCGTTGGCCTCGGTGAGGTGCACGCCGGTCGGGACCTGGCGCCGGACGTTGACCCCGAGCCGGGCCAGCTTGTCCGGGCTGTTGCTGAGCAGGTCGACCTCGGTCACGCCGAGGGCCTGCAGCATCTCGGCGACCGCGGTGTAGTCCCGTTCGTCCTCGCCCCGCCCGAGGGCCACGTTGGCGGCGTAGGTGTCGAGGCCGGAGTCCTGCAGCGCGTAGGCGTCGAGCTTGGCGTAGAGGCCGATGCCTCGCCCCTCCTGGCGGAGGTAGAGCAGCCAGCCACCCTGGGTCGCGATCCGCTCAACGGCCTCGCGCAGTTGCGCGCCACAGTCGCACCGTTCGCTGCCGAACACGTCACCGGTGAGGCACTCCGAGTGCGGCCGGACGAGCGGCACGTCGGTCACGTCACCCAGCCCCAGTGCGAGGTGTTCCTTGCCGTCGGACAGCCCGATGAAGGTCACGACCTGCGCGGTCGTGCGGTAGCCGTCCGGGAAGCTCAGCGGCACCGTCACGCGGGTGCGGATCTCTGCCATGCCTGCTTGAACACTCAACCAGTTGGACCTGTTCCCCTGCGCCTCCCCCGAGTCAGGCTCACGAACAAGGGCGTCAGAGCGCAGCGTCGTCCCCGAGGAGGGCGTCGGCGAAGGCCTCGGCCTCGAACGGGGCGAGGTCGTCAGGACCCTCCCCGAGGCCGACCAGCTTCACCGGGATGCCGAGCTCGCGCTGCACGGCGACGACGATGCCGCCCTTGGCTGTGCCGTCGAGTTTGGTGAGGACGACACCGGTGACCTGGACCGCCTCGGTGAAGACCCGCGCCTGGACGACGCCGTTCTGGCCGGTGGTGGCGTCGAGGACGAGCAGCGTCTCGTCGATCGGACCGTGCTTCTCCACGACGCGCTTGACCTTGCCGAGCTCATCCATCAGGCCCGTCTTGGTGTGCAGCCGACCAGCGGTGTCCACGAGGACCGTGTCGGCCTTGAGCTCCTTGCCCTTGGCGACCGCGTCGAAGGCGACCGCCGCCGGGTCACCCCCCTCGGGGCCTCGGACCGTGTGCGCACCGACCCGGCTGCCCCAGGTCTCGAGCTGGTCGGCGGCGGCGGCGCGGAAGGTGTCCGCGGCACCGAGCACGACGCTCCGGCCGTCGGCGACGAGCACCCTGGCGAGCTTGCCGCAGGTCGTGGTCTTGCCCGTGCCGTTGACGCCCACGACGAGTACGACCGCAGGGCGGTCGGCGTGCGGCAGCGTCCGCAGGGTGCGGTCGAGGTCCCGGCCGAGTGTGGTGACGAGCTCCTCGCGCAGGATCGCCCGCAGCTCCGCCGGGCTGGTCAGACCCTCGATCCGGACCCGCTGCTTCAGGCGCTCCACGAGCTCCTGGGTCGCGGCCACGCCCATGTCGGAGGTGAGCAGGGTGTCCTCGACCTGCTCCCACGTCTCGTCGTCGAGCTTGTCGCGGGACAGCAGCGCGAACAGCCCGCGGCCCAGGGTGGTCTGGCTGCGGCCGAGCCGGCCGCGCAGCCGGATGAGTCGGCCGGCCGTCGGCTCGGGGACGTCCAGCGTCGGGGTGTCGCTGAGCAGTGGCGACTCGACGTCGGCCACCGTGCGCGGCGGCTCCGCCGTGGGAGCCGGCGCGGGCGGGAGGGCCCTCGTCGGCCGCCGGGTGACGAACCCGACCATGACGAGGGCCGCGACGACCACGACGATCCCGACGACGACGAGCAGCTCCATCACGCCGTCGTGTCTACCAGGGAGCCCCCTTGATCCACGGAGAGTTCAGGGCGGATCTGGGCAACGAAACCGCTCGCGACTCTCCGTGGATCACGGGGGCTAGGCGGGCTCGCGCTCCCGGAGTCGCTGGGAGACGACCGTCGAGACGCCGTCGCCGCGCATCGTCACGCCATAGAGCGCGTCGGCGATCTCCATCGTCCGCTTCTGGTGCGTGATGACGATGAGCTGCGAGGACTCCCGCAGGCCCTCGAGCGCCTCGAGCAGCCGGCCGAGGTTGCGGTCGTCGAGTGCGGCCTCGACCTCGTCCAGCACATAGAACGGCGAGGGGCGCGCCCGGAAGATGGCGACCAGCAGCGCGATCGCGGTCAGCGAGCGCTCCCCGCCTGAGAGCAGCGACAGCCGGGAGACCTTCTTGCCGGCGGGGCGGGCCATGACCTCGATGCCCGACGCCAGCAGGTCGTCGGGTTCGGTGAGGACGAGCTTGCCCTCGCCGCCGGGGAACAGCG
>JAWWOJ010000457.1:0-5838 GCA_033851885.1 Frankiales bacterium
GGATACCGCTGCGGGACGCGAACGAGCTGCTGACCACAGCGGAGCGGGTCCTCGTCCTCGAGGACGTCAACAACCACACCAACCTCGGGGCGGTGTTCCGCAGCGCTGCCGGCCTCGGCATGGACGCGGTGCTGCTCAGCCCACGGTGCTGCGACCCCCTGTACCGCCGGGCGATCCGGGTCTCCATGGGTGAGGTCTTCGCCCTCCCGTACGCCTATCTCGAGCCGTTCCCCGGCGGCGTCCAGCAGGTCAGGGACGCCGGCTTCCGGGTGCTCGCCATGACTCCGGGCGGTATCGATCTCGGCGACGTCGAGATCACCGGCCGCACCGCGCTGCTGCTCGGTGCCGAGGGGCCCGGCCTCACGGAGGAGGCCATGTCCGCCAGCGACCTGCGCGTCGGGCTTCCCATGTCGCGAGGCGTCGACTCGCTCAACATCGCGGCCGCCGCGGCCGTGGGGTGCTGGGTCGTCGCGCGCCGTCCAGGGGCAAGATGAGTAGGTGAAGTACGCCCTCGTCCTGCTGTCCCTCCTGACGGTCGCCGCCTGCAGCGCCGGCAGCTCCGCGGCGGCCGCGGGAAAGGCCAAGGCCGACTACCTCGCGAAGGCCGAGGTGATCTGCACGAAGGCCAACACCCAGCAGGCGGCGTTGAAGAAGCCGCTCTCCGCCGCTGACCTGGCGCCCTACGTGCACTCCCTGGTGTCGATCGCCGACCAGAGCACGACGGCGCTGCTCCGGCTGACGCCACCTCAGGCCGATGGCAAGGAGCTTCACGCGCAGCTCTTGGATCCGCTGAGCACGCAGCTCGCGAAGGCGAAGACGTTCGACGCGGCCGTGGCCAAGGCGGTCAAGGCCAAGGACCAGGTCGGCCTCGTGAAGCTGCTGTCGGACCCGCCGACGAAGACCGTCGCGAACCTCACCTGGATGCGCTCGTACGGCTTCCATGCCTGCGTCGATGCCGCCGACACGTCTGGTTAGCCGCCGCGAGGGATAACCTCAGCGGGTGAGTGAGCGATTGCAGCTCGACACTGCCGGTGTCCTCGCGGACGTCGCGCAGCGACTCTGCGGGTCCCTCGACCTCACCCAGACCCTCGAGGAGATCGCCGAGTCGGTCGTGACCCGGATCGGGTTCGGCATCGCGGTGCTCAACCTCGTGACGCCGGACGGCGACATCGAGGTCGTCGCGGTGGCCGGCCCCGACGACGTCTGTCGTGACCTGCTCGGCCGTCGGCAGTCCGCCCAGGACTGGCAGGACGCGCTGTCGGCGTCCGAGACACGCGGCCGGCTGCGCTTTCTCGACGGTCGCAGGGACGGTCGCAGGGAGGTGGCCGACCCCGACAGCTGGCATCCGATGGATGCGCTGTTCGCCCCCCTGTACGGCGGGGACGGGCTGCTCCTCGGCATCCTCTCCGTCGACCTGCCGCACGACGGGATGCGCCCCGACCCAGCCGACTGCCAGCTGCTCGAGGTGTTCGCGATCCAGGCCGCGCTCGCCATCGACCACGCCCGGCTCTTCCAGGACCTGCAGCGCGCGTTGGACGAGCAGCACCGCGTGCAGGCGGAGCTGCGGCACCGCGCCCTGCACGACCCGCTGACGTCGCTGGCCAACCGTGACCTGGTGCTCGACCGGCTCGACCAGGCGCTGGCCCGCAGCCGCCGCGACGGGCGGGCGGTCGCGGTGCTGTTCCTCGACGTCGACCACTTCAAGCTGGTCAACGACAGCCTCGGCCACTCGGCCGGTGACGAGCTGCTGGTCGGCTTGGCCGCGATGCTGCTGCACCACCTCCGCGAGGTCGACACGGCCGGCCGGCTCGGCGGCGACGAGTTCGTCCTCGTCCTCGAGGAGCTGTCGGGGCCGGCCGAGGCGATCGCCGTCGCGGAGCGGGTGCTCGCCGCCGTCCGCGAGCCACTGGTACTCGGCGGTGAGTACGTCCGGGCCTCGCTGTCCATCGGCATCTCGATGGCCGGTCCGGGCTCGACGGCCCATGACCTGCTGACCGAGGCGGACACCGCGCTCTACCGCGCCAAGGCAGCAGGCCGCGGGCGCTGGGAGATGTTCGACGCGGAGATGCGCTCGGCCGCGCTGGCCCAACTGGCGCTCCGCACCGAGCTCAGCGGCGCGGTCGGTCGTGACGAGTTCCGCCTGCACTACCAGCCGATCGTGGTGATCGAGACCGGCCGCCCCCTCGGGTTCGAGGCCTTGCTGAGGTGGGAGCACCCGACCCGCGGGCTGCTCAGCCCGTCGGCGTTCCTCGACGTGATGGAGGACAGCGACGCCGACTCACCCGTTGCCGAGTGGGTGCTCGAGCGGGCCTGCTCCGACGCGGCGTCGTGGGGCGAGAACCTGTTCGTGTCCGTCAACGTGAGCCCTCGTCAGCTGGCGCGCCCCGAGCTCGCGAGCCGGGTCTCCGACGTGCTCACCCGCACCGGGCTGGCGCCCGGGCTGCTCTGGATCGAGGTCACCGAGGACCGTCCGCTCGACGCCCACCAGGACGTGGCCGACGTGCAGCGGCTCCGCGACCTCGGCGTGCACGTCGCACTCGACGACTTCGGCACCGGCTACGCCGGGCTGACCTACCTGCAGCGGCTGCCCGCCGACACGGTCAAGATCGACATGGTGTTCGTCCAGCAGGTCGTCGACGACGCGGTCAGCCGCGGCATCGTCAGCGCGGTGGTCGGCCTGGCCACCGCGCTCGAGCTGCAGGTGGTGGCGGAGGGCGTGGAGACGCCCGAGCAGGCCCAGTCGCTGCAGGTGCTCGGTGTCACGTGCGCCCAGGGCTATCTCTGGGGCAAGCCGCTGCCGCTGCCGGGTGAGGCGACGCACCTCGTGCTGCGGCCACCTCGGCTGGCCGACGACCTCGACGGCGAGCTCCGCCGGTTCCAAGCCGTCCTCGGCGCGTCCTCCGACCTGGCCCAGGTGGCGACCGCTTCCGTGCAGGCAGCTCGCCGCAATGTCGGTGCCGACGGCTGCGGCTTCACCCTCCTCGACGAGGACGGTGACGGCCGGCTCGTGCACGGCGAGGGCTACTCCGACGAAGTGCTCAGCCACTTCGGGGTCATCTCGTCCGCCGGCAGCCTGCCGATGTGCGTGACGCTGCGCGACGCGACCTCGGTGTTCCTGCCGCACCACGAGCTCGAAGGCCACCCGCTCCCGATCGTCCGCCAGGCGAGCGGCACCATCGTGGCGCTGGCCTCGGTGCCGCTCACCGGCGACGGCCACTACGGGGCGCTCGGTGTCAGCTGGTCGGGCCCGGTCGACATGACACCGAGGGTGCAGCGGCACCTCGAGGACATGGGGTGCCTGATCGGCGCCCGCCTCAGCGAGCTCGGGATGGTCCCGCCCGACCGCTGAGCGCTCGGTGTCAGTCGGAGCCGGCGCCACCGAGCTGCTCGGCGACGGCGATCGGCGCGCGGAGCAGCGCGTCCGGGATGCCGAAGCCACCGACCAGGGTCAGCGCGTGCGGCCGCAGCTCGCGGCACAGCGTGTTGACCTCCTTCTGCAGGTCCTTCGAGGCGTCAGGGGAGAGGAACCCGTGCTCGAGCCACCAGGCGCGGTCGCGCTCGATCGCCGACAGGACGGCGAGGTCGCGGACCTGCTCGAGCAGCTCGCCCGCCACGTTGGGCTGGAACAGCTCGTGGGCCTGCCGCTCGAGGTGCGCCCGGGCAGCGGCGAGCGCGTGGTCCTGGCAGCGCGCGAGGGCTCGGAGCGGGTCGATCCCCTCCCGCTGGGTCAGCGTACGGAGCCGGCGGGCGAGCGAGTCGACCAGCCGCTCCTCGCGGAACCGCAGGGCGTCGAGCTGCCACTCCGGATCCAGCAACGAGGTCTTCTCGAACCGGCGAGTGACGTCGGACAGCATCCGCCCCGCCTGCCGGGACCCGAGGTGCCTGACGAGGCCGAGCGCGTCGAGGTCCTCGAACTGCGCGGCGTAGTCCGACAGCAGCGTCTTCGCCACGAGCTGCATGAGGACGGTGTTGTCGCCCTCGAACGTCGTGAAGACGTCGGAGTCGTCGCGCAGCGAGGCGAACCGGTTCTCCGTGAGGTAGCCCTTGCCGCCGCAGCACTCGCGGGCGTTCTGCACAGCGCCGACCATGTGCCAGGTCGCGACGGCCTTGAGCCCTGCCGCCAGCGCCTCCACGTCGCGCTGCCCCTCGCCGCCGTTCAGCACCTCGACATAGCTCGCGGTCAGGTGGTCGTGGGCGGCCTGCAGGACGTAGGACTCACAGACCGCCGGCAGCAGTCGTCGCTGGTGAGTGAGGTAGTCCATGAGCGGGGTGTCCATGTCGAGCCCGGTCCCGAACTGCCGACGCCGCTCGCCCCAGCGCACCGCGATCGTCAAGGCGTTGCGCGCGACGGCGAGCCCGGCGCCCGCGATGCAGATGCGACCCTCGACGAGCGCACCGATCATCGTGAAGAACCGGGCGCCGGGCGTCGCGATCGGCGAGGAGTAGACGCCCTCGGGGGACACGGTGCCGAACCGGTCGAGCAGGTTGTCCCGGGGGATGCGGACCGCGTTGAAGCGCAGCCGTCCGTTGTCGACGCCCTGCAGCCCCATCTTGTCGCCGCAGTCCTCGATCTCGACGCCGTCGAGCACCTCGCCGTCAGCAGAGCGGAGGGGTACGAGGAAGCAGTGCACTCCCTGCGCCTCCCCAGCCACGTCGAGCTGCGCGAAGACCGCGGCCATCCTCGCGTGCCGGGCGGCGCTGCCGATCCAGTCCTTGCGGGCTGTCTCGTCCGGCGTGTGCAGGACGAACTCGCCGGCGTCGGCGTCGTAGCGGGCCTGGGTGCGGATGGACCGGACGTCGCTGCCGTGCCCGGACTCGCTCATCGCGAAGCACCCGGGCAGGTCCACCGTCCCGATGTCGCGGAGCAGCGGCAGGTGCCGCTCGGTGCCCAGCCGGTGTACCGCGCCGCCGAACAGCCCGAACTGCACGCCCATCTTCACCAGCAGCGACAGGTCGCTGTGCCCGGTCGTCTGGAACGTGGCGATCCGGCCGCCGGGGTCGTCCTGGCCCCCTACCGAAGCAGGGAAGGAGCGGGCGCCGTCGCCGGAGCCGCCGACCTCCTTCACCCACGCGAGGACGAGGTCGCGGTAATCGTCGCGAGACAGCCCGTCCGCGCGTTCGAGCCCGAGCTTCGACAGCCGGCGTCGGGTGTCCTCGCGCAGCGCCGCGTGCGGTCCGTCGAGCAGGGCCTGCAGGTCAGTGGCAGCTGTCATGATCACGACTGTCCCCCCTGCCCTGGCGGTTACACCAGCAGCGGGACGGCCACGCCGAGCAGCGGGCTCGCCGCCACGGCAGTCGCGAGCAGCAGCACGGCGACGCGGCCGGCGAGCGGCAGCGGCAGCGGTGGCTCGAGCAGCCGCCGGGCGCGCAGCAGCACGTCATCGCCCGCCAGCCCCAGCGCACCCGCGGGGGCGCCGCCGGTGCCGATCTTCCACAACGCACGGGCCAGCTGGGCGCGGTCGTGTCCCTGCGCCGCTCGGTCATCGGCCAGCAGCTCCACGAGCAGCGCCACCTCGGCCTGGGCCGTCGACACAGCCGGTACGGCGGGGAAGGTCGCCGCCAGCGCGACGAACGGCAAGACGACGAGGTCGTGCCGCTGGGCCAGGTGCGCCTGCTCGTGGGCCAGCACGGCCTGCAGCTCGTCGTGGGTCAGCAGGGCAACGGTGCCGCGGGAGAGGACGAGCCGTGGCCGCAGCCCGGGCAGGCAGTAGGCGAGCGGCACATCGTGGTCGACGACAGAGGCGCCGCGCAGCAGCAGGTGCTTCGACGCCACCAGGTCGACGAGCACCCGGTTGTCGTGGCGGGCCTTGAGCGTCCGCACGGTGGACGCCACCAGCA
>JAWWOJ010000508.1:0-8728 GCA_033851885.1 Frankiales bacterium
AGTGGTTGAAGCCGACCTCGTACAGCGACGCGGCTGAGGCGTAGGTGGCGATGTGTCCGCCGACCCCGATCTCCGGCCGGTTGGCGCGCGAGACGGTCATCGCGGCGTTCCAGCGGACGTAGGCACGGATGCGGCGTTCGACGTGCTCGTCGCCCGGGAACCAGGGCTCGCGCTCGGGGGGGATCGTGTTGATGAAGTCGGTCGACCGCAGCGGCGGGACGCCGACGGACTTCTCGCGCGCCCGCTCGAGCAGCTTCAACATGAGGAAGCGGGCCCGGGCCCGGCCGCTCGTCTCGACCAGGTCGTCGAAGCTGTCCAGCCATTCCTGGGTCTCGGAGGGGTCGACATCGGGCAGCTGGCTCGGCAGTCCGTCACTGATGACGCTGAACCGCTCCGGGGGACGTTCACTCACGCGCGCAACCTCCTTGCTCACCCCCCATCCAACCCCCTACCCATCAGTAGGGGAGGTGGCCGCATGGAGTCGACCGTCCCCACGGTACGGACCCGGCGGCTGAGCCTGCTCGGGGCCGGCCAGCCTGAGCATGACGCGCAACATACGGCTTGGGGCTTGCCTTCGCGGGTGCGGTTCGGTGGACTACTTGCAGTCACGCGCACCGGCGCGTGCCGAGGACAGGGAGTTCAACAGGTGAGCACGTCCGCGGACCAGACCGCGCCACGCGGTCTGGCCGAGCGCTTGGGCATCCAAGAGGGCCAGGTCGTGCAGGTCCTGGGGGACACCGACGACATCGACGACGAGCTGCTGGACGACGTCGCCGCTCGCACCACCACGGAGCTGATCAAGGGCGACGACACCGACGAGGTCGTCGACGTCGTGCTGCTGTGGTGGCGGGAGGGCGACGGCGACCTGGTCGACGCGCTGGTCGACTCCCTCACCAACCTCGGCGACAGCGGGGTGGTGTGGCTCCTCACGCCCAAGGCCGGCCGCGACGGCCACGTCGAGCCGTCCGACATCGACGAGGCCGCGCCGACCGCGGGGCTGTCGAGCACCCGCAGCACCAGCGCCGCGCCCGAGTGGTCCGGCACCCGACTGGTGTCGCCGAAGGCCGCGCGGGCCAAGCAGCGCCGCTGACCCCATCGCAGGCGCGGCTGCTGCTGTCCGCCGAGGGCCGTGCCGCCGTCGCTCGCGCGCAAGGGCTCGACCTCCCCCCGATCGCAGCCGCGGAGGCGATGCGCCCGCTGGGCGAGGTCGGTCGGCTCGCGCTCGAGCAGACGGCACTCCGGCGTCGTGCGCTGGCGAAGCACCCTGACGGCGACCGGCTCTGGTGGACGGCTGAGGCGCTCGAGCAGTCGACGCCGCGTGCGGTCGCGCTGCACCACGCCCGGCGCTTCGACGACGCGCCGCGGGTGCTCGACCTCGGCTGCTCGGTCGGCGGAGACCTGATCGCCTTCGGCCCGCGGGGGATCGGGGTCGACCTGGACCTCGCCCGCTGCCTGCTGGCCAGCGCCAACACGGGCGCGCCGGTCGCGTGTGCGGACGTCACGCGCCTGGAACCGCGCGGGTGGGTGTTCGCCGACCCTGCCCGGCGGACGGCCGGTCGGCGCGGTTTCGACCCGGCGTCCTGGTCGCCTCCGCTGTCACAGGTGCTGTCGTGGGACGTCGACGCCCTCGGGGTCAAGGTGGCGCCGGGCATCGACTACGACCAGCTGCGGGCAGACGTCGAGGTCGAGCTCGTGTCGCTCGACGGCGACGTCAAGGAGGCGATGCTCTGGCGCGGCGCCACCCGCCGCGGGCATCGCATGACCGCAACTGTGCTGCCCACCGGTGACCAGCTGGTGGGGGTCGGCGCCCTCGCCCCGGTCGGGGACGTCGGTCGCTTCCTGCTGGAGCCCGACGGTGCTGTGATCCGCGCCCACCTGGTTGCCGAGGTGTGCGACCTCGTCGACGGTCGGCTGCTGGATGGCACCATCGCCTACGTGACCGCGGACTCAGCGGTCCCGACGCCGTTCGGTCGTTGGTACGAGGTGCTCGACGTGCTGCCCTTCTCGCTCAAGCGGCTCCGGGAGCGGCTGCGCGGCGTCGGGGCGGTCACCATCAAGAAGCGGGGTACGGCGGTTGAGCCGGAGCAGCTCCGCCGGCAGCTGAAGCTGTCCGGGACCGGCGAGGCCACCGTCGTCCTCACCCGCGCCCGTGGCACTCAGATCGCCATCGTCGTCCACCCCCTCCCGCGATGAATGGATACGGCACTGCCGCTTTGAGGCCTGAAACAGCAGTGCGGTATCCATTCATGGGGGTGGGGGGTCGGTAGCCTCGGGGCGCGGACTCATAGCTCAGCTGGTAGAGCAGCGCCCTTACAAGGCGAAGGTCGGCGGTTCGATCCCGTCTGAGTCCACTGTCCTGCTCCGCGCCGGCAGGGTTCTGCGGAACAGCGTCGAAACGCATACGCATGAAGCGCGCGCTCGTCCTCGTCGCGGCCACCGCCCTGGCCACCACCGCGGTCCATGCGCAGGCCACCTCCGTGGCGCGGCACTACCAGAGCGTCGACCACCTGGCGGGCCAGGTGCAGGACCACGGCGTGCGACTGACCTGGACTCCGGTCCGGAGCAGCGTCGTGGTGGTTCGTGACGACCGCACGGTCGCCGCCCTGAAACCCGGCGCCACCGGGTGGCTGGACAGCGCCCCGCTCCCCGGCACGCACCACTACGAGGTGGTCCGCCACGACCTGACGGGACCGGCGCGCCCGCTGGTCGTGAACGCACCGGCGTACCTCGTCGGTGCGGCGAGCCGCGACATCACGCCGACCGGGGTCGTGAACCAGGGCGGCTACGGGCTCGGGGATGGCCGGCTCATCCCGCAAGCCGTCGTCGGTCGCGGTGGTCGGGACAGCGCGAAGGGCGAGCACATCAAGGCGCGGGCGTTCGTCGTCGATGACGGCAAGAACGCGATCGCGATCGCCGACATCGAAGTGCAGGGCTGGTTCGCGAAGTACGAGTTCGGCACCGACGGGCTGCAGGACATGGCGGCGGCCGTCGCCAAGCAGGTCACGAGGCTCCCGGTCGGCCACATCGTCATCGCCAGCGACCACAGCCACGCGGCACCCGACACCCTCGGCGTGTGGGGCGGCCCCAACCAGGGCTACATGGACCTCGTGAAGGCACAGGTCGTCGCGGCAATCACCGACGCCTACGCCCACCGCGGTTACGCCGACCTGAGGGCCGGCCACTCCGACGCCTCCGACCTCGTCTACAACCAGAGCTGCACGGAGGCCCTGAACCAGAGCAAGACGCCGGACTACCCGGGTCCGGACGTGTGCGCGACGCCCGGCAAGGACGGCATGGTGCGGGTGGTGCAGGCCACCGCGCCGAGCGGCAAGCACCCGCTGACGTGGATGGTCTACGCCGCGCACGCCACGGCCGGCGGCGGCAACGGCGTGCACGGCGACTGGCCGCAGTTCCTCAGCGACGCCATGACCAAGCAGTACGGCGGTCAGGGCATCGCCATGGTGGGGGCCCTGGGCGGGACGCAGCCGTGTCGCACGGCGTGCGCGTTCACCAAGCCGTCGAACCCGGGCTACAACGCCAAGGACCGCAAGACCGCGCTGGTCCTCAACTACGGCGCCCACGTCGCGGCGGCGCTCCGTACCGCCACGCCGGTCAGCGGTCCGGTGCTGGCCGCGCAGGGCTTCATCCGCGAGCCGATCGTCGGGCCGGCGGTCACGGCGCTGTTCACGGCCGGCAAGTACGCCGGCGCCGAGCTGCTGCGCTCCCACGAGTCGCCGTGGGTGGTGGGTCAGACGATCCGCACCGTGGTCGGCGCGGTCCGCATCGGGGGCGTCGTCATCAACACCACGCCGGGCGAGGGCTTCCCGCGGATCCGGCAGGACGTCGAGGACAGCCTCGGCGGCCAGGCGCAGGAGGTCGTGCAGCTCGGGCTCGCGAACGACCAGCTCGGCTACCTCATCTCGCCGGCGTCGTACGTGCCGATCATCGCGGCCGAGGTGCCGGTCAACGACAACATCATCTTCAACGTGAGCCCGACCATCGGCGACCACGTGGCCTGCGCCGACATCCGGCTCGTCTCCACCCTGAAACTCACCCCGGTGGTCCCGCCGAGCTGCCTCGGCTACGACGTCGTGGACGCGTCGGGGGATCCACTGGGTGAGGTCCCCGTGGGCGGCATCACGGTGCCGTGACGCGTGTCCTACCCGTCCAGATGATCAAGGACCGTTACCGTCCCGCTGATGGAACGCCCCGCCAGTGAGCTCGCGCCCGACCCCGAGACCTTCGCCCGTCACTTCTCGCTGGTGCAGGCGTATGTCAAGAGCCGCCCCGGGTCGCACAGCGCCCTGATGGACGCCGCCCGGGCGGAGCCGGAGGAGATGACGATGTCGATCGTCGCTCTCGGTGCCGTGCTGCTCGACATCGCCGCCGGAGCCTTCAGCCTCACCCCTGAGCAGATGCTCGACAAAGTGGCGGAGAGCCTCGAGGGTCCCGCGGCCTAGGGTTCAGCGGGTGAGCGCGACCCTCGGCGACGTCGTCGCCGCCCTCGAGCAGCTCTACCCGCCCGAGCTCGCGGAACCGTGGGACTCCGTCGGCCTGGTGGCCGGGGACCCGGACGCCCCGGTCTCCTCGGTGCTGTTCGCCGTGGATCCTGTCGACCTCGTCGCCCGGGAGGCGCTCGGCCACCAGCTGCTCGTCAGCCACCATCCGCTCTGGCTCGGCGGCACGACGAGCGTCGCAGCCGACGACCCGAAGGGGCGGGTGGCGCACGCACTCATCACTGGCGGCTGCGGACTGTTCGTCGCGCACACCAATGCCGACCGCGCCTACCCCGGAGGTGTGTCCGACGCACTGGCCGGGCTCTTCGACCTGCAGGACGTCATGCCGTTGGAGGCGGTGCAGGAGCCGGTCGACAAGCTGGTGTTCTTCGTACCCGTCGCCGATGCCGCGAAGGTCACCGATGCCGTGACCGCCGCAGGGGGCGGCCGGATCGGCAGCTACGACTCGTGCACCTGGTCGACGACGGGGACGGGCACGTTCCGCCCCCTCGAGGGCGCGACGCCGACCCTCGGATCGGTCGGGTCGCTGGAGTCGGTGGCGGAGTCCCGGGTGGAGACGGTGGTGCCACGGCGGGCGCGCGCTGCCGTCGTACAGGCCCTGCTGGCGGCGCATCCGTACGAGAGGCCGGCGTACGACCTGACCGAGCTCGTCGGGCTGCCGTCCCGGCGGGGCCTCGGGCGGGTCGGGGACCTGTCCGAGCCGATGCCGCTGGGCGACCTGGTGGCGCTGGCCGCCACAGTGCTGCCGGCGACGGCCTGGGGGGTGCGGGCCGCGGGCGACCCCAGCGCCGTGGTGAGCCGGCTGGCCGTGATGGGCGGCTCCGGAAGTGACGCGATGAACCTGGCGGCCGCGGCGGGGGCGCAGGCGTTCCTCACCTCCGACCTCAAGCACCACAGTGCCTCGGAGGCACCCGAGGGCCTCGCGCTCATCGACGCCGCGCACTGGGCGACCGAGCAGCCGTGGGTGAGCGCGGCCGCGGCAGCGCTGGCTAGGGTCGTGGGTGTCGCGACGTCCGTGTCGGCGACGTGCACCGACCCGTTCACCATCGCTGTCAGGAGTCCCCAGGCGTGAAGGCCGACCCCTTCGTCCAGCTTCGGCTGCTCGAGCTCCAGGCGCTCGACAGCACCTTGGACCGCTTGGCGCACAAGCGGAAGACGTTGCCGGCGATCACGGAGATCCAGAAGCGGGACGACCAGGTGGCCGCACGCCAGGGCGACGTCGTGCTCGCGCAGACCACGGTCAGCGACCTGCAGCGCGAGCTGGACAAGGCCGAAGCCGACATCGAGCAGGTGCGCACCCGCAAGAAGCGCGACGAGGAGCGGCTCGCTTCGGGCGCGATCACGCAGCCCAAGCAGCTCGAGGAGATGCAGCACGAGGTCCAGACGCTGACGCGTCGCCAGTCCGACCTCGAGGATGCCGAGCTCGAGGTGATGGAGCGGATGGAGGAGGCCCAGCGGGTCCTCGACGTGCTGCTCGCCGAGCGGTCGGGCAATGACGACGCCCGGGCAGCGGCTGTCGAGGAGCGCGACCGGGAGTGGGCCGCGATCGACGCCGAGCTCGCCGCCATCTCCGACGACCGCGCCAAGGTGGCGCCCGAGATCCCGGCTGACCTGCTGGCCTTGTACGACAAGATCCGTGCCTCCGAGGGCGGCATCGGCGCGGCCGCCATCGAGCGCGGGCGCTGCGGCGGTTGCCACCTCGACCTCATGAACAACGAGAAGGCTGCCTTCCGCGACGCCCCGACCGACGAGGTGCTGCGGCACGAGGAGTGCCGCCGCATCCTGGTCCGCACCCTCGAGTCAGGGCTGTAGTGCGGGTCGCCATCGAGGCGGACGGAGGGTCGCGGGGCAACCCGGGCCCCGCCGGCTACGGCGCGGTGGTGATCTCCGAGAACGGCGAGGTGCTCGTCGAGCGCGCCGCCGGGATCGGGTCCGCGACCAACAACGTCGCCGAGTACTCCGGTCTCATCGCCGGCCTGCAGGCCGCTCTGGAGGTCGGGGCGACGCACGTCGACGTGCGGATGGACTCCAAGCTCGTCGTCGAGCAGGTCTCCGGTCGCTGGCAGGTGAAGAACGAGGGACTGCGACCGCTGGCGCGCGAGGCGACCCAGTTGCTCAGCCGCTTCGACTCCTTCACGGCCACCTGGATCCCGCGCGAGAAGAACAAGTACGCCGACCGGCTGGCCAACGAAGCGATGGATGCGGCGGCCAAAGGCCACGTCTGGAAGCCCGGCGGCGACACGGGCCCTGCGGACGCGGCCGACCGGTGGCTCGAGAACAACGCGCCGAAGGCCAAGCTCGTCGGCTGGCAGGACATGGGCTCCAAGTCCACCACGACGCTGCTCCTGCGGCACGGCCAGACCCCGCTGTCGATCGAGAAGCGGTTCTCTGGCGTCGGCGACCCCTCGCTGACCGAGGTCGGCCTCGCCCAGGCCGCTGCCGCGGCCGAGCGACTGCGTGACAGCACGGCGTCGGTGATCGTCACCTCGCCACTGCGGAGGGCCCAGCAGACGGCCGCAACAGTGGCATCGGTGCTCGGGGTCGATGTCGTCACCGAGCCAGGGTTCCAGGAGACCGACTTCGGTGACTGGGACGGCTACACGTTCGGCGAGGTCCGCGAGAAGTGGCCGGCGGAGATGGACGCCTGGCTGTCCTCCACCGCTGTCGCGCCGCCGAACGGGGAGAGCTTCGACGCGACGGCCGTCCGCGTGCGCCAGGCCCGGGACAAGGTGCTGGCTGCCCATGGTGGCAAGACCGTTGTCATCGTCAGCCATGTCACGCCGATCAAGACGCTGCTCCGCATCGCGCTCGAGGCGCCGGCGACCTCGCTCTACCGGATGCACCTCGACCTCGCGTGCCTGTCCACCATCCAGTGGTTCGCTGATGGTCCAGCGGTGGTCCGCTCGATGAACGAGACCCACTACCTCGCGGCGATCACACCAGGGGAGTAGTCGCCAGCAGGAGCAGCGGCACCAGCATGAGACCGCCTGCGGCATAACGGATCCAGCTGATCGGCACCCCTCGGGCGCGGCAGCGCTCGGCCCACAGCAAGGTGGCCAGCGACGCCCACGGAGTGACGAGCGGTCCGAGGTTCACACCGAGCAGCACCGGCAGCAGCTGGTCGTGCGGTACGACGCGCTCGACGGCGAGGTAGGCCGGCAGGTTGTCGACCACGTTCGCACCGGCCGCCGAGACGAAGGCCGTCCGGAGCGGACCGCCGACCCCCTGTCGCAGGAGGTCATCGACACCCAGCGGTCCAGCCGCGCCGACGACCAGGAACAGTCCGGTCACGAGGAGGACCAGCCGCCACGGGACAAGACCCGGTCGGAGCGCAGACCGCTTACGCCACAGGAAGAACGCGGCCGCGACAGCCGCGGCGATGCCCGCCGCGACGGCGGGGGTCGTCACCGTCAGGGCGGGTGCGAGCAGCAGGCAGGCGGCTGCGGTTCCGGCGAAGAGCACCCGGTCCTCGACGGGTGCGGCCGGTGGTCCGTCGTACCGGCCGGTGAGGGCCCGCCGCTGCCACAGCAGCAGCACCGCGACCGTCACGGCGATCGCGACGACGGCGGGTACGGCGAGCCGGCCGACGTAGTCGGTGCTGCTGAGGCCGAGTCGGCTGAGCGCGAGCAGGTTCGTCAGGTTGCTGACCGGTAGCAGCAGGCTGGCCGTGTTGGCGAGCCACACGGTCGCGAGGGCGAACGGCATCGGCTCGAGATCGAGCTGCTGGGCAAGGGCGAGCACGACCGGCGTGACGAGGACCGCGGTGGTGTCGAGGCTCAGGAGGATCGTCGTCGCGCCGGCGAGCAGCACGACCAGGCCGAACAGCACGAGCGTGCGGCCTCGGGCCAGCCGCGCCGCTCGGGCAGCTGCCACGTCGAACACGCCCGCGGCATCGGCCAGCTCGGCGAGGACGGTGATGGCGACGAGGAACAGCAGCACGGGACCGGTCCGGTCGAGCACATCGACCGCACCGCTGGGGGAGAGGAGGCCGGTCGCGACCGTCAGGACGCCGCACACGGCGGCTGCGAGCCACACGACCGTGATCTTGTCCTCCCCCTGTGGCGATCAACCCTCTGTGCCCTAGCGTCTCGTCATGGACGGACGTCGGGTGGTAGTCGTCGCGCTGCTGGCTGTGGCCTTGGGTCCCCTCGCGGGGGCAGCGCCCGCGCGGCTGGCCTTCGGCGCGCCGCAGCGACTGCCCGGGGCAGCAG
>JAWWOJ010000530.1:0-4811 GCA_033851885.1 Frankiales bacterium
ACGAAGTAGTGCGGGCGCCCTCCCGGTCGCACGAGCTCGGTCCCTCCGAGGGTGCCGAACCGGTCCAGTGTCGACCGCACCTCGGCGAGAGCGGCCGGCTCGGCCTCGTTGGACAGGTCGCCGTTGGCGAGCAGCAAGGTGCAGCCGCGGGCCCGTGCTTCGGTCACGGCGCCGGTGCCCATGAACCGCCAGTAGGGATGCGCCGGGTCGACGGGGAACCCGGGCGGAATCCCGCCGCGCGGCAGTGACCCGTTGCCGTAAGCGAGCCCCGCGACCTGCTCGCCGTAGTGCAGGTCGTTGAGCCACGCGACGCGCCCGATCTCACGACCCGGCGGGGCGACCAGAGTGGTGAACAGAGGTGGGGCCGACCCGTTGAGCGGGTCGGTCCGCGAGACGACGGTGGGCACCGCCACCAGGCCGTTGGACTCCGCCCGCCAGTAGTAGGTGGCACCCGGCCGCAGGCCGCGGACCTCGACATAGTGATACGGCGTCGGGCCGTGCGTCCCTACCTCCTTCCAGGTGCGAACGTCGGGAGAGGTGCCGATGAGGACCCGGCCCGGCGTGGCGACCGGCATCGGGCGGCCGAACTCGTCCGGCTGTGAAGGGTCACCCGTGAACCAGGTGATCACCGCCTCGGTGTCGGTGACCGTGACGAGTTCCAGGTTGATCGGCGCACCGATGCCGACTCCGGCGGCCTGCGCCAGCTCGAAGCCGCTCGCCAGCGGGAAGGTCGCGCCGACCAGGGCGGCGTAGCGCAGCACCTGCCGCCGGGTGAGGGAGCTGTCGCACACCCGCACAGCATGTCCGCGGCAGGTGAACGGCTGGTGCACCGGGGGTTGGCCTGCCCGTGCGCCAGCGTTCACCGTCCCGTTCCGAGGGACCCCGCAGGGGCGCGGAGAAGCAGGGCGCATGACCCAGCTCCGTCGTGTCCTCGTCCTCCCGGCTGCCACCGTCACTCTGCTCGCCGGCACCGTGGCGGTCGCCGCCAGTCACGGCTCGGGTGGGCACCTCGGCTCCGCGCAGGCCGGTCGGCAGTCCAACGGCTCGGTCGTGACCAGCACCGGGCAGCGGCTCACGCCGGCCGGCCGGCAGCTCGAGTTCCCGGGCAGACCCACCGCGATCGCCGTCCGTCCGGACGGCCGCACCGCCACGGTGCTCAACAGCCAGGGCGGGATGCTCGTCGTCGTCGACCTGCGGACCCACGTGGTGCTGCAGACCTACACAGGTGGCGCGGGCTCCTTCGACGGCGTCGCCTACAACCACCGCGGCACCCGGCTCTTCGCCTCGGATGCCGGCGGCAACGTCCTGGACCTGGCCGTGGCGTCGGGCGGCACGCTGAGCCTGGTCAAGACGATCAGCTCCCCGGCCGCCGCTCCGCAGTCCGTGCCGACCGACGTCAACGCCTCGGCCAGCAACGCCTACCCGGGCGGCCTGGCCTTCTCGGCCGACGACAGGACCGTCTACGTCACCTACTCCGTCCTCAACCAGCTCGGCGCCATCGACGTGGCGACCGACGCGGTGACGGCGCAGATCGACGTCGGCAATGCGCCGCACAGCGTGGTCGTCCAGGGTCGCTACGCCTGGGTGTCGAACGAGGGAGGCCGCCGCGCCACCGGTGACGACCTCACCAACGACAGCGACGGGACGGCGATCGTCTCCGACCCGGTGCACGGTGCCGCCAAGACCGGCACGGTGAGCCTCGTCGACCTGACGGCGAAGCGGGTCGTGACCAACGTCCGGGTCGGGCTGCACCCGACCGCGCTGGCCCTCACCGGTTCGACGCTGTACGTCGCCAACACCAACAGCGACACCGTGAGCGTCGTGGACACCGCGGCGCGCACGGTCCGCAGCCGCATCGGCATCACGCCCTACCCCGGGGCGCCCTACGGCAGCCACCCGAACGGCCTGGCGGCTCTCAAGGACGGGCGGCTGGCGGTGTCCCTCGGCCGCGACAATGCGGTCGCGCTCTACGAGCCACCGGCCCGGGGGCGCGCCGCGACCTACCTCGGTATGCTGCCGACCGGCTGGTATCCCAGCGCCGTCGCGCAGGTGCACAACGATCTCGTCGTCGTCAACGGCAAGGGGATCGGCAACCTCGGACCTGCCAAGAGCGTCGCCGACGGCAAGGGCCGGGCGACCGGATCGTCCTACGTCGGCAGTCTCTCCTTCATCCCGAACCCGTCGGGCAAGGTCCTGGCCAGCGGCATGGTTGTGGTCTCGGCCAACAACGGCTGGGACCGTCTCGACCGCACGAGGGCCCGCAAAGGTGTGCCACCGAAAGCGATCCCCGACCACACCGGCGAGCCCTCGACGATCAAGCACGTCATCTACGTCATCAAGGAGAACCGCACCTACGACCAGGTGCTCGCCGACGACCCCCGCGGCAACGGTGACCCGGCGCTGCTGCAGTTCGGCGCCGAGGTCACGCCGAACCAGCACCGGCTGGTACGGCAGTTTCCCCTGGTCGACAACTTCTACGACTCCGGGCAGCTGTCCGCCGATGGTCATCAGTGGGTCGTGCAGGGCGACTCGCCGGACTACCTCGAGAAGGCCTTCGGCGGCTTCACCCGCAGCTACCCGTCGCAGGCGGGCGATGCCCTCGCCTATCTGCCCAGCGGCTTCCTCTGGGAGAACGCGCACCGGCACGGCAAGACCGTGCGCGACTACGGCGAGTACGCCAGCAGTCTCGGCAAGGGCCTGACGTCCACCGACGTCCCGTCGCTCCAGCCCTACGTCGTGCCGGACTATCCGGGCTTCGACCCGTCGATCCCGGACGTGGCGCGGGAGAAGGTCTTCGAACGCGACCTCCGCAGCTGGACGAGCGCCGGGACGATGCCGAACCTCGTGATGATGACGCTGCCGCAGGACCATACGGTGGCCTACCTGCCGCGCTATCCGAGCGTCGACACGATGGTGGCCGACAACGACGTCGCCCTGGGACAGATCGTCGAAGCCGTCTCGCACAGCCCGTTCTGGAAGAACACCGCGATCCTCGTCGAGGAGGACGACAGCCAGAACGGCCTCGACCACGTCGACGCGCACCGGTCGATCTTCTACGCGATCAGCCCGTACGCGAAGCACGGCGGGTACGTCGACCACACCTACTACACGCAGGTCGACGCGCTGCGCACCGTCGAGCAGATCCTGGGGCTGCCGCCCATGAACCAGATGGACAGTGCCGCCACCCCGATGCGATCGCTGTTCACCGACAAGGCCGACCTCACGCCGTACACCGCCGTGGTCCCGACCCTCGTGGCGGGGCTGAACCCTGCGCTGTCGCAGCTGACCGGCATCCGGCGGGAGTGGGCACTCGTGTCGATGCGGATGGACTTCACCCGGGAGGACCGCGTGGACAGCGACCTGATGAACCACGCGGTCTGGTATGCCTCGACCGGCTTTGCCCGACCGTACCCCGGTGAGTCCCGAGTACTGCTCCCGGCCGAGGTCACCCGCGGTCCGGTCAACTGGGTGTCCGGCCGGGACGACTGACCGCGGGTGAGATCTGCAGATTCTGCTGCCGCGGCAGCGGGGGAGTGCAAGGCTCAGATGATCATGGTCGACCGGCCTGACTTGCGCCTCGTGGAGGACCACACGGAGGCTCCCTGCTCGTTGTGCGGGGAGCCGGCGACGACGCGATCGGCCGTCGACGGGGCCGCGCTGTGCCTGAGCTGCTTCACCGAGACCCACGGGCACCCGTCGTGGAGCAAGAGCTTCGACTAGCGGGCGCCCGAGTAGTCGGCGCTGGGTGCTACGCGGGTCCTCCTTCGCGCGATGGATGGGGTGCGTACGTCGGTCGTTCACTCCACGTCCATCTCCGTCGTGAGACTTGACGGTGGGGGGAGAAACAGCCTGAGGCCCCTCGCTCACGCGTAGGAGAGCCGCCCCGTGTCCACCATCGACTTCCTCGAGGACTCGCTCGCCCACTCCGCGCCGGAGTCGTCAGCCGTCGGCATCGACGCGGTGGCCGTGAGCGCGTGGTTCGGCAGCAACAAGGTCCTCGAGCGGGTCAACCTGTCGATGCCGCCCCGCACGGTCACGGCACTCATCGGGCCCTCGGGCTGCGGCAAGTCCACGTTCCTCCGGATCCTCAACCGGATGCACGAGTCGGTGCCTGCGGCGAAGATGGCTGGTGAGGTGCGGCTGAACGGCCAGGACGTCTACGCGCCGTCGGTCCGCATCACCCACCTGCGCAAGCGCATCGGGATGGTCTTCCAGAAGCCGAACCCGTTCCCCGCCATGTCGATCGCTGAGAACGTCACCGCCGGACTCAAGCTGACCGGTACGAAGGTCTCGCGCAGCGAGCGGTCCGACATCATCGAGGGCTGCCTGAGGCGGGGTGGCCTCTGGAACGAGGTCAAGGACCGGCTGGACGAGCCCGGGCAGGCGCTGTCCGGTGGGCAGCAGCAGCGGCTGTGCATCGCTCGGTCGCTCGCGGTCAACCCCGACGTGTTGCTCATGGACGAGCCGTGCTCCGCGCTCGACCCGATCTCCACGCTGGCCATCGAGGATCTGATCAGCGAGCTGAAGAACCAGTACACGATCATCATCGTCACCCACAACATGCAGCAGGCGTCGCGGGTCTCCGACCGCACCGCGTTCTTCTCCATCGAGCGCACCGGCGACCCCGGCCGGCTCATCGAGTACGACCAGACCACGAAGATCTTAACGAACCCGTCGGTGCAGAAGACCGAGGACTACATCAGCGGCCGCTTCGGCTGAGCGCAGCCGGAGCCGGGTTTTGGCGGAGCCCAACGTGGCTGGGTCAGTAAGTCAATCGGCCGTTGACCACGCGGGGCGTCACGGGGGTGGCC
>JAWWOJ010000531.1:0-12795 GCA_033851885.1 Frankiales bacterium
CGGGGCTCGTCGACGAGGTCGTCGCCTACCTCGCGCCGGCGCTGCTCGGCAGCGGGGCAGCCGCCGTCGGCGACCTCGGGATCGGAACGATCGCCGACATCGCGCGGTTGCACATCACTGACGTCACCCGCCTCGGCGAGGACGTACGACTGACGCTGAGGCACCAGAGAAGGACGGCCGCCTGATGTTCACCGGAATCGTCGAGGAGCTCGGCGAGATCACCGGCTGGGACGAGCTCGCGGACGCCGCCCGCATCACCGTCCGCGGGCCGCTCGTCACCACCGACGCCAAGCACGGCGACTCCATCGCGGTCAACGGCGTCTGCCTCACCGTCGTCACCAACGACGACGGCGCCTTCACGGCCGACGTCATGAAGGAGACGCTCGACCGGTCGTCGCTCGGCGTCCTCGGGATCGGGAGCCGGGTCAACCTCGAACGCGCGGTACGCCTGCAGGACCGCCTCGGCGGGCACCTCGTCCAGGGGCATGTCGACGGCACCGGCGAGATCGTGAGCAAGACTCCCAGCGAGCACTGGACCGTCGTACGCGTGACGCTGCCGGCCGGCCTCGACCGCTATGTCGTGGAGAAGGGGTCGATCACGGTCGACGGCGTGAGCCTCACCGTCACCGACGTGCAGCCCGGCTGGTTCGAGGTCAGCCTCATCCCCACGACGCTGGACGTCACCACCCTCGGCCCCAAGGGACCCGGCGACCCCGTGAACCTCGAGGTCGACATCACCGCCAAGTACGTCGAGAAGCTGCTGGGAGCACGCTCATGACGCAGGGACTGAACAGCGTCGAGCGCGCGATCGCCGACATCGCCGCGGGCAAGGCCGTGGTGGTCGTCGACGACGAGGACCGCGAGAACGAGGGCGACCTCATCTTCGCGGCCGAGAAGGCCACCCCCGAGCTGATGAGCTTCATGATCCGCTACTCCAGCGGGTACGTGTGCGTCCCGATGACGGCGGCCGACCTCGACCGGCTCGAGCTGCCGCTCATGGTGAGCGCCAACCAGGAGCGGATGCGCACCGCGTACACGGTCACGGTGGATGCCCGGCTGGGCGTGAGCACCGGTATCTCGGCGGCCGACCGCGCCACCACCTGCCGGTTGCTCGCCAACCCGTCCACGTCGCCCTACGACCTGACGCGCCCCGGCCACGTCAACCCGCTGCGCGCGCTCGACGGCGGGGTGCTGCGCCGCGCCGGCCACACCGAAGCGGCCGTCGACCTGTGCCGGATGGCGGGGCTGACGCCGGTGGGCGTGATCTGCGAGATCGTGTCTCAGAAGGACGACCACGACATGGCCCGGCTCGAGGAGCTGAAGGTCTTCGCCGCCGAGCACGAGCTCTCGATCATCTCCATTGCCGACCTGATCGCGTGGCGCCGTCGCACGGAGAAGCAGGTCGCGCGGGTCGCGGAGGCCAACATCCCGACGGCTCACGGCGACTTCGTGGCCGTCGGCTACGAGTCGGTGCTCGATGGCATCGATCACGTCGCGCTGGTCAAGGGCGACATCGGCGACGGCGAGGACGTGCTCGTCCGGGTCCACTCCGAGTGCCTGACCGGCGACGTCTTCGGGTCGCGACGCTGCGACTGCGGCCCGCAGCTCGACGCGGCGCTGCGCGAGGTCGCGGCAGCCGGCCGTGGGGTGGTGCTCTACGTGCGCGGGCACGAGGGCCGTGGCATCGGCCTCATGCACAAGTTGCAGGCGTACCAGCTGCAGGACACCGGGTCCGACACGGTCGACGCCAACCTGGAGCTGGGGCTGCCGGCCGACGCCCGCGACTACGGCACCGGCGCCCAGATCCTCGTCGACCTCGGCATCAAGACGATGCGGCTGCTCAGCAACAACCCGACCAAACGCGCCGGTCTCGAGGGCTACGGGCTGGAGATCCTCGGCCGGGTGCCGCTGCCGGTGCACGCGACCCCCGAGAACCTCCGGTACCTCCAGACCAAGCGCGACCGGATGGGGCACGACCTGCCCGGCCTGGCGGCCTTCGAGGACGAGCCGACCGAGGGCAGTACGGACGACGCGATCGGCAACCCGGCGTGAGCGGCGACGGGCGGCCGGGTGCCTCGCCCTTCGACGCGAGGGGGCTGAACCTCGCGATCGTCGCGACCCGCTGGCACACCGACATCACCGACGCGCTGCTGGCGAGTGCCCTCCGCACCGCGCTCGAGTGCGGTGTCGAGGAGCCCACCGTCGTCCGCGTCGCCGGTGCCGTCGAGCTGCCGGTCGTGGTGCAGTGCCTGGCGTCGACCCACGCCGCCGTCGTCGCCCTGGGCGTCGTGGTGAGGGGCGGCACGCCGCACTTCGAGTACGTCTGCGACGCTGTGACCTACGGGCTCACCCGTATCTCGCTCGACAGCCACACCCCCGTCGGCAACGGTGTCCTCACCGCGGACACCGTCGAGCAGGCGCTCGACCGTGCCGGGCTCCCCACGTCCCGCGAGGACAAGGGTCGCGAGGCGGTCCTGGCCGCACTCGACACCGCCAAGGTCCTCAAGAACCTCAAGACAGGAACGCTCTAGATGCTCGCCGTCGTCCTTCCCAAGGGGAGCCTCGAGAAGCAGGTCCTCGAGCTCTTCAGCTCCGCCGACCTCACGGTCATCCGCGGCGGCGACCGGGACTACCACGCCAAGGTGGACGACCCCCGGATCGACAAGGTCCGTTTCCTGCGCCCGCAGGAGATCCCGACCTACGTCGAGCAGGGCATCTTCGACCTGGGCATCAGCGGTCGCGACTGGATCACCGAGACCGGCGCTGACGTCGTGTCGCTCGGTGAGATCGGTGGCGGCCGGGCCGGCGAGGCCGTGGTCTCCGTCGTCCTCGCGGTGCCCAAGGAGTCGCCCTGGCAGTCGGCGAAAGACCTCCCTGACGGGGTGCGCATCTCGACCGAGTTGCCGGAGACGACCAAGCGCTTCCTGGAGGAGGCGGGCGTCAAGGCCAAGGTCTTCACCAGCCACGGCGCCACCGAGGCCAAGATCCCGGACATCGTCGACGCCATCGTCGATCTCACGGAGACCGGATCCTCGCTGCGCAAGGCCGGCCTGAAGATCATCGACACGTTGCTGACGAGCCGCACCGAGCTGATCGCCAACCGCGAGGCCTACGAAGACCCCCAGAAGCGCGCCGCCATGGAGGACCTGCTGGTCCTCATCCAGGGCGCGCTGCGGGCCCGCGGACACGTGCTGCTCAAGCTGAACGTCCCGACGGCGCAGCTCGACGCCGTCATCGCCGAGCTGCCCTCGATGGCGTCGCCCACCGTGATGGCGCTCGCGGACGCGGACATGAAGGCGCTCGAGACCGTCGTGCCCAAGATTGGGGTCAACACCCTCATCCCGGCGCTGAAGGCCGCCGGCGCACGAGACATCCTCGAGCTGCCGATCTCCAAGATCGTGGAGTGAAGGCAGAGGTCGGTCTGATCGCTGCCGTCCTGTCCGGGGCACTGGTCGCGGTGCAGCAGCGCTTCAACGGCGAGCTGGGTGGGTCCCTGCACGACCCGCTGCTGGCAGCGGTCGTGTCATTCGGCGGGGGACTCGTCCTCATGTGCGCGCTGGTCCTTCGCAAGCTCGCTGTGCTGCCCCGGCTCCGCGCGGTTCCCTGGTGGACGAGGCTCGGCGGCCTCGGCGGCGCGACCCTCGTGGCCGTGGGAGCGGCGGCGGCACCGCGCATCGGCGTCGCGCTGCTGACCGTGTGCATGGTCAGCGGGACGACCGTCACGGCCCTGGCCGTCGACAACGTCGGCCTCGGCCCGGGTGACCGGCGACCCCTGACGCCAGCGCGGCTGGCGGGTGCGGGCCTGTGCCTCGCTGCGATCGTCCTCTCGGCCACCGAGGGGCTGCGGGGCGCCAGTGCGGGTCTGCTCGGCCTCGTCGTCGCGGCCGGCTGCCTGGTGTCGCTGCAGCAGGCGCTGAACGGTCGGGTGCGGGCCGTCACCGGCGCCACGGTCGCGACGTTCGTCAACTTCGTCGTAGGCACGGCCGCCCTGCTCGGCGCCCTGGCCGTGCAGGCGCTGGCGGGGCACGTGGATGCCGTCACCTGGCCGACCAGGCCCTGGCTCTACCTCGGAGGTCCGATCGGCTGCGCCTTCATCGCGATCGCCTCCGTGTCGGTCGGCACCCTCGGCGTCCTCCGGTTCGGCCTGGCCACCACAGCCGGCCAGCTGTTCGGCGGGGTCCTTCTCGACCTCAACCGCGGCGTCTCCGCGGTGACCCTGACGGCCGTGGCCCTGACACTGGGCGCCGTGGCCGTCAGCGGAGCGCAACACCGGTCGGAAGCCCCCGCCTGATGATCGAGGTCCGTCCCCTCCGACTGACCCGGGTCTGCTGGGCTGCCTGCGTCCTCGACCTCGTCGTGTTCGCCGTCATCGCCGTCCTGCTGCCCCATGGCAGCCCCAAGGGCCAGGTGGGGCTGGCGGACCAGATCTCGTTCTTCGTCTTCGGGGTGCTGCTGGCGGTCGCGCTGATCGCGTTCACCCGCTTCCGCGTGCGGGCCGACGGCGACGGCATCCGGGTGCGCAACGTCATGGGGGAGCGGTACTTCCCCTGGGGCGTCGTGGTGGCCGTGCACCTCCCCCCAGGGGCCTCCTGGGCGCAGCTCGAGCTGCACGACGACGAGACAGTTGCCTTGCTCGCCCTGCAGACCAACGACGGCGACCGCACCATCGACCACGTCCTCGCTCTCAGGCAGCTCCTGCAGACTGCAGGCTCCTGACCCTCCGTCGGAAGTCGCCATGCGCCGCTTGCTGGTCCTGCCCCTGCTCGTCCTCCTGCTGGCCCACGGCGGCTCGGCGCGGGCCGCGACCGGCTCGTCGCTGAGGGCCCAGGTGGAAGCCGCCCTCGGGGGCTCCACCGCGCGCAGTGTCGGGGTGGCGGTGGACGTCGAGAGCCTCGGGGCCGTGGACCGGCGCGGCTCCACGGCCCAGCTGCCACCTGCCTCGACCGAGAAGCTGTTCACGGCCGAGGCCGCGCTCCGGCTGCTCGGCCCGGCCTACCGGCAGCGCACGGAGCTCCGGTCGATCGGGCAGGCCTACGGCCCGCTGCTGCGCGGCGACCTCTACCTCGTCGCAGCGGGTGACCCGTTCTTCACCTCGACGCAGCTCGACGCCCTCGCCCGGTCGTTCGCGGCGAGTGGCATCAAGACGATCAGCGGCCACCTGGTCGTCGACGACACCCGCTACGACCGGCTGCGGCACGGCTCGGGCTGGAAGTCCGAGTGGGTGCCGCAGGAGAGCGGCCCACTGTCGGCGATGGCGGTCGACGGCAACCAGTGGCGGCACGACGCTGCCTACCTCGCCGACCCCGCCACTCCCGTGCTCGCCAAGCTGCGCACCTACCTGGCCCGCAAGGGGGTGCGCCTCACGACCGCGGACGCCCGGCGGGGTCCGGTGCCGGCGCGGGCGACGACGTTCGCGTCCTTTGCCTCCGCGCCGCTGTCGACCACCTTGACGAAGGTCCTCAAGGATTCCGACAACTTCGCCGCGGAGCTGGTGCTCAAAGAGCTCGGTCGGGTCGGGCACGGCACCGGGTCGGCCGTCTCGGGCGCGGAGGTCGTCCGGGAGCAGACCGGCTCCGGCGGGACCGTGGCCGACGGATCCGGCCTGTCGCCCTACGACCGCCAGACCACCGCCCGCGAGCTCGCCCTGCTGGCCGGCTCCTTCGGCGACCTCAAGGCCAAGCTGCCGGTGGGCTGCCGGGACGGGACGCTGCAGCACCGGTTCTGCGGCACCGCCGGTGCGGGCCGGGTGTTCGCGAAGACCGGCACCCTCGACACGTCGCGCGCCCTGGCGGGTTGGACCTACACCCGTGACGGCCACCTCGTCACGTTCTCGTTCCTGCTGTCCGGCTTCACCAGCGGTGGTGCGGCGACCAAGGCCATCGACCGCGCCGTCGTGGTGCTGGCCGGAGCCACCGTCTCCTAGCGTGGACAGGCATGGAGACCGGTACGACGGACCCGCGCCTCGCCGCGGCCGTGGCCGCGCATGACGGGACCCCCCCGAGCCACGCCGCGCTGCTGGCCGCGCTGGTGGATGCCCAGGTGCTCGCTGCCATCACGGCCACGTCGACCGCCGAGCACGTCGAGGAGGGCACCGGCCTCCGGGCGGAGTCGAGCGCCGAGCTGGCCGTCGTGCTCGTGGCGGGGGCCGACGGCAGCCGGGCACTTCCCGTGTTCACGAGCGCGGCGGCGATGAAGCGGTGGCGCCTCGACGTCCGGCCCGTCCCGCTCACAGGGCCGCAAGCCGCGCGGGCCGCCCTCGACGAGGGAGCCGTCGCCCTGCTGGTGGAGGGCACCGTGCCGGTCACAGAGCTGGACGACGTCGCGTCCGGCTGGGTGCCGGTGCTCGGCTCCGGACTGGCCGTCCGGGTCGGCGCGGCGCGGCTCCGGGTCGCCGCCGCGGCCTCCGATGACCTGGTGGCGGCGCTGCGGGCGGCGCTGGTGGGGGAGCGGCTCCGCTCCGCCCGGCTGCTCGAAGGTCCCGACGGCCTCGTGCTGGGGGTGGCGCCGAAGGTGGCGCTGGGTCCGGCGGCCCTGGCGGCCCTGGCACAACGCGTGGTCGGACGCCTCAGCGACGCGCTCCCCGCGGACGGGCTCGACCTCGCACAGGTGGGTCCGCGTGGACCAGGACGTGAGCTGCTCCGCCGTACGCGCTGGTTCAGCTGAGCCGCTCGCCCGGGCCCTCGCCGGGGGCGTCAGGGACCGGCGAGGCCTCCCGGAACGCCGCCTGGAGGGACTGCAGCCCGTCGCGCAGGGGTGCGGCGTGCACCCCCAGGTCGGGCCGCGCGGCGCCGACCAGGCCGGCAAGAGCGGTGATGAGCTTGCGCGCCTCGTCGAGGTCGAGCGTCGCGGCGCCGAGCTCCGTGAGACCGCACTTCACGGCGGCGGCACTCATCAAGTGCACAGCGACCGAGGCGATGACCTCCGCGGCCGGGACCTCGGCCAGGTCCCTGAGCTCCTCCACCCTGCTACCCTAGGTGGGCGACCCGACCGCCTTCGGGTGGTCGTGCAAGCGGAGGTCCCGCCTCCCACCCGTAGCAGCCTCACGGCAGCCGGGTCCCGGTCGGTCCGCCAGGCACGCCTGGCGGGTCTCCTGTGGTGGGCCCTGCGCGTCGCGCGGGGCCCTTCGCCGTGTTGGGCCCCGGACCCCTTGAACACCCAGGAGACAGCATCAGCGCTGAACCCCGCATCAACGACCGGATCCGCGTCCCTGAGGTGCGGCTGGTCGGGCCGAACGGCGAGCAGGTCGGCATCGTGCCGATCGCCAAGGCCCTCGAGCTGGCCCAGGAGAACGACCTCGACCTCGTCGAGGTCGCCCCGATGGCCCGGCCCCCGGTGGCCAAGCTCATGGACTACGGCAAGTTCAAGTACGAGGCGGCCCAGAAGGCCCGTGAGAGCCGCAAGAACCAGGTGCTCACGGTCATCAAGGAGATGAAGCTCCGCCCCAAGATCGACCCGCACGACTACGAGACCAAGAAGGGCCACGTCGTCCGCTTCCTCAAGCAGGGCGACAAGGTCAAGATCACGATCATGTTCCGCGGTCGTGAGCAGAGCCGGCCCGAGCTCGGCTTCCGCCTCCTGCAGCGACTCGGGGAGGACGTCCAGGAGCTGGGCTACGTCGAGAGCAGCCCGAAGCAGGACGGCCGCAACATGATCATGGTCCTCGCCCCCCACAAGAACGCGTCGGACCTCAAGAAGGCCAGCCAGAAGAGCACCACCTCGGAGGACACCCCCTCCGAGGTCGCACCGGAGTAGAGACTCCGCCAGCACGAGGAGCGGCAGTCATGCCCAAGCAGAAGACCCACAGCGGTGCCAAGAAGCGCTTCAAGGTGACCGGCAGCGGCAAGATCCTGCACGAGCGCGCCGGCAAGCGGCACCTGCTGGAGCGCAAGGAGAGCAAGCTGACCCGTCGCCTCACCGGCACCACAGAGCTCGCCAAGAGCGACGCGAAGTCCGTCAAGAAGCTGCTCGGCCTCTAGGCCGCAGTCACATCCCTAGAGACCAGGAGATCGAGATATGGCACGCGTCAAGAGGGCAGTCAACGCCCAGAAGAAGCGCCGCGAGGTGCTCGAGAAGGCCAGCGGCTACCGCGGGCAGCGCAGCCGGCTGTACCGCAAGGCCAAGGAGCAGCTGCTCCACAGCGCCACCTACGAATACCGCGACCGCAAGAAGCGCAAGGGCGATTTCCGTCAGCTCTGGATCACGCGCATCAACGCCGCGGCGCGGGAGAACGGCATGACCTACAACCGGCTCATCCAGGGCCTCAAGCTCGCGGGTGTCGAGGTGGACCGCAAGAACCTCGCCGACCTCGCGGTCCATGACGCGCCGGCTTTCACGGCGCTCGTCGAGATCGCGAAGAAGGCGTTGCCGGCAGACGTGAACGCGCCTGCGGCCTAGCGCCGCCTCCCTTCCCGTTGACCGCCAGCATCACGTCGACCCGCAACGAGCGGGTCCAGGCGGTCCGACGACTGCACCGCCGCTCGGCCCGCCTCGCCGAGCGGCGGTTCGTCGTCGAGGGTCCGCAGGCTGTCCGGGAGGCGCTCGGCAGCCTGCTGGAGCTCTACACGTCGGACCTCTCGGACCCGCTGGCGGTCGCCGCCGCCGCCCGGGGCGTGGAGGTCGTCCACGTCGACGACAAGGTGCTCAACGCCCTGGCGGAGACGGTGACACCACAAGGTCTGGTAGGGGTGGCCGCGCTGCTCGAGGGCACCCTTCCGGACAGGCCACGGCTGGTCGCGGTGCTCCACGAGGTCAGCGACCCGGGCAACGCGGGCACCGTGATCCGGACTGCCGATGCGGCCGGCGCGGACGCGGTCGTCCTCACCGAGGGCTCGGTCGACCCCCACAACGGCAAGTGCGTGCGCGCGACGGCAGGCAGCCTGTGGCACCTGCCGGTCGTCACCGAGGCCGACCCGCTGGAGCTCGTGGCGACCCTGCAGGCACGTGGCCTGCGGGTGCTGGCGACCTCCGGCTCGGGTGATATCGGCCTCGACGACCTGGACCTCACCGGGCCGACCGCCTGGGTCTTCGGCACCGAGGCGCACGGCCTGCCGGACGCTGTCCTGCAGGCGGCGGACGCGCGGGTGCGCATCCCGCTCTACGGCCGTGCCGAGTCCCTCAATCTCGCCACGGCCGCCGCTGTGTGTCTGTACGCCTCCGCGCGCACGCAGCGTGGCGGTTCTACAGTGACCGGGTGAATGGTGCCGGTCTCGACAAGACCGCCTATGACGACCTGCCGGACGGTGTGATCGTCACGGACGCGGTCGGCACCGTGGTGCTCCTGAACCCGGCGGCCGAGCGGATCTTGTCCACGACGGCCGACACTGCCGTCGGGCGCGACCTGCGCGAGGTCCTGCCCCTGGCCGATGAGCAGCACCGCGACTGGTGGGAGTGCACCGACCCCTACTCCGGCCTGACGACCCGCACCCGTCAGCCCGAGCGCCGCCTGCAGATCAGCAAGGGCGCGCTGCTGGGCCGGGAACTGCTCGTGACCGCCGCCTACGTGCGCGACGAGCAGCGGGCGCTGCAGCGGGTCGTCGTCAGCCTCAGGGACAACCGGGCCCGCGAGCGCACCGACCGCAGCCGTGCCGATCTGGTCTCCACAGTGGCCCACGAGCTCCGCAGCCCGCTCACGAGCGTCAAGGGGTTCACGGCGACGCTGCTGGCCAAGTGGGACCGCTTCAACGACGAGCAGAAGCAGCTGATGCTGCAGACGGTCAACGCCGACGCCGACCGCGTGACCCGGCTGCTCACCGAGCTGCTGGACGTGAGCCGGATCGACGCGGGTCGGCTCGAGATGCGGCTGCAGGTCGTCGACCTCGCCACGGCGGCGCGGAAGGCGGTCGACGGGCGGATCGCCGGCGGCGAGCAGGAGGACCGGTTCGTCGTGACCGTCACCGGCGAGCTGCCGGAGATCTGGGCCGACCCGGACAAGGTCGACCAGGTGATCGGCAACCTCGTCGAGAACGCGCTGCGCCACGGCGAAGGCATCGTCACGGTCACCGTGAGCCCCCACGGGTCGGGCGTCGAGGTCGTCGTCGAGGACCAGGGCGTCGGCATCCCGCCGGACACCGCCGCGCGCGTCTTCACGCGGTTCTGGAGAGGCAACAAGGGCCGGGGGACCGGGCTCGGCCTCTACATCGTCAAGGGGCTGGTCGAGGCCCACGGCGGATCGGTCGAGGTCGGGTCAGCCGACGGCGGCGGGGCGCGGTTCCGATTCGTGCTGCCCGCCGGCACCCCTCCGTACGCGGAGTGACCCCCCGGCGGGCGCTCCTGGCAGACTTCCCGCGGATCCCCGAACTGGAGCACCTCTGTGTCCGCGCCCGACTACGACCCCAAGAGGGTCGACGCACTGAGCCCTGAGAGCCTCGAGCACGCCCGAGCCGAGGCCCTCACGGCACTTCGTGATGCCTCCTCACTCGAGGAGCTCGCGGCGGCCAAGACGGCCCACCTCGGAGCCAACGCGCCCATCTCGCTGGCCAACCGGGAGATCGGCGTGCTCCCGCCCGCTGCCCGCGGCGACGCGGGCAAGCGGGTCAACGAGGTGCGCGGTGTCATCGAGGCAGTGTTCCTCGGCGCCAGGGCGGCGCTCGAGGACGCCCGCGACGCCCGCGTGCTCGTCGAGGAGCGCGTCGACGTCTCGCTGCTCGGGGGCACCGTGCTGCCCGGTGGCCGGCACCCGCTGATGACCCTGCAGGACCGGATCGCCGACGTGTTCGTCGCGATGGGCTGGGAGGTGGCGGAGGGGCCGGAGGTCGAGCACGAGTGGTTCAACTTCGACGCGCTCAACATGCCGGCCGACCACCCGGCCCGCGAGATGCAGGACACCCTGTGGGTCGCGCCCGAGGACAGCGGCGTCGTGCTGCGCACCCAGACCAGCCCGGTGCAGATCCGCTCGCTGCTGGCACGCGGCCTGCCCTGCTACGTCGTCGCCCCTGGCAGGGTCTACCGGAACGACGCCCTCGACGCCACGCACTCGCCGGTCTTCGGCCAGGTCGAGGGGCTCTGCGTCGACGAGGGCATCACCATGGCGCATCTGCGCGGCACCCTCGCGCACTTCGCCGAGGCGACCATCGGGCAGGGCCTGAAGACCCGGCTGCGCCCGTCGTACTTCCCCTTCACCGAGCCGTCGGCCGAGCTCGACCTGCAGTGCTTCAACTGCCGCGGGTCCGGCGAACCGTGCCGGGTCTGTGCGCGCGAGGGCTGGATCGAGCTCGGCGGCTGCGGCATGGTCAACCCCGCGGTGCTGGTGGCCTGCGGTGTCGACCCCGACCGCTACAGCGGCTTCGCCTTCGGCATGGGCCTCGACCGGACCCTGATGTTCCGCCACGGGATCACCGACATCCGCGATCTCTACGAGGGCGACCAGCGGTTCACGCTGGCACTCGGGACGGAGGGCTGAGGTGCGCGTACCCCTGTCCTGGCTCCGGCTGTTCGTTCCCGGCCTCGTCGCCACGGGTGACGAGCTCGCCGTGGCGCTGATCGCCGCCGGCCTCGAGGTCGAGCAGGTCGAGCAGCACGGTGATCTGGCCAAGGTGGTCGTGGGCCGGGTCCTCGACGTCGAGGAGCTCACCGAGTTCAAGAAGCCGATTCGGTTCTGCCACGTCGACACCGGCACCGCGGTGCGGGAGGTCGTCTGCGGCGCGACGAACTTCGCCGCGGGTGATCTCGTGCCGTTCGCGCTGCCCGGGGCCGTGCTGCCCGGCGGCTTCGAGATCGCGACCCGGCGGACCTATGGGCGCACCTCGGACGGCATGATCTGCAGTGCGGCGGAGCTCGGGCTCGCGGACAGCTCCACCGGGATCCTCGTCCTGGAGACCGGGCAGCTCGGGCAGGACATCGTGGAGCTGCTGGGCCTGCGCGACGAGGTCCTCGACATCGCGATCACCCCCGACCGCGGGTATGCACTGTCGATCCGAGGTGTCGCCCGCGAGGCCGCGACCGCCTTCGACCTGCCGTTCCAGGACCCCGGGGTGCGCGACACCCCGCCGGCCGACGGCGGCTACGAGGTGCGGCTCGTCGATGCCGGCTGTGACCGCTTCGTGGCCCGCGTCGTCCGTGGCGTGGACCCGACCGCGCTGTCGCCCGCCTGGCTGCAACGCCGCCTCGTCCTCGCCGGCATGCGTCCGATCTCGCTGGTCGTCGACGTCACCAACCATGTCATGCTCGAGGTCGGTCAGCCGCTGCACGGCTATGACCTCGCGACCCTCCAGGGCCCGGTCGTGGTCCGCCGGGCGCAGGCCGGGGAGAAGCTCACGACCCTCGACGGGCAGCAGCGACTCCTGCACCCTGCCGATCTGCTCATCACCGACGACTCCGGCCCGATCGGGCTCGCCGGCGTCATGGGCGGCGCGTCGACCGAGATCTCCGGCAGCACCACCGACGTCCTCGTCGAGGCCGCTCACTTCGCCCCCTC
Organism: Frankiales bacterium; assembly: GCA_033851885.1. Lineage (GTDB taxonomy): Bacteria > Actinomycetota > Actinomycetes > Mycobacteriales > SCTD01 > RYN-111. Next base: position 12,413 of record JAWWOJ010000531.1, read on the forward strand.
GAGCGTCACGCTGACCGCCCGACGGCACCGGCTGCCCAGCGAGGCGAGCAAGCGCTTCGAACGCGGCGTCGACTCCTCTCTGCCGGCGGTGGCGGCCGACCTCGCGGTCCAGCTCCTCGTCGAGCTCGGCGGTGGCACAGCGGGACCGATCAGTGACGTCGACCAGCGCGTGCCCTGGCCGCCGGTGCGGATGCCGGTCGGTCTGCCGGGGCGGGTTGCCGGACTGGAGTACAGCCGCGGCACCGTCACTCGGCGGCTCGAGCAGGTGGGATGCACCGTGTCGGGCAAGGAGGTCCTCGAGGTCAGCGCGCCCAGCTGGCGCCCTGATCTCCGCGGTCCTGCCGACCTGGTGGAGGAGGTCATCAGGCTCGAGGGCTACGACG
>JAWWOJ010000569.1:0-3313 GCA_033851885.1 Frankiales bacterium
TGCCTCGCGGAGGACTGCGAGCTCGGCGTGCGGTTGTCCGCCCTCGGCGCCAAGGTGGCCGTGGCCTATGACCCGCACCTCGTCACCCGCGAGGAGACCCCTCACCGCATCCGCGACCTGGTCAAGCAGCGGACCCGGTGGAACCAGGGGTTCCTCCAGGTGCTCCACAAGGGCCTGTGGCGAGACCTCCCCACCCGTCGTCAGCGGATGCTGGCCAGGTTCACGCTGTCCCAGCCGTTCCTGCAGGCCTTCGCCGGCGTGGCCATCCCGGTGTCTGTCGCGACCGCCCTGTTCGTGCGGGTGCCGGTCGCTCTCGCCCTGCTCACGTTCCTGCCGGCGATCCCGACCGCGGCGATGGCGGCCTTCGAGGTCGTGGGACTCCGGGAGTTCTGCCGCGTCTACTACATCAGGGCGCGCTGGACCGACTACCTCATCCTCGTCGTCGGGACGCCGTTCTACCAGGTGCTGCTCGGCGTCGCGGCCGTGCGCGCGGTGGTGCGCGAGGCCCGGGGCCAGCGCGGCTGGGAGAAGACCTCACACAGTGGGGCACACCTGTCCCCGGTGCTCTCGGGCATCACCCGGCCGGTGCCGGGCACCGACAGCCCGGTGCGGGAGCGCACCCGATGAGCCGCCGCGCCGCGACGCCTCCGGTGCTCTCGCCGGAGGACCGGATCCGACTGCAGCTGCCCGCGCCGGAGCCGCACGACCCGATCGGAACATGGCGCACCGCCCGGGCCCGGCTGCTCGCCTGGACCTGGCGGCACCGGCTCAGTCTGCTGCTCCTCGTGCCGCTGCTCGTGGGCACGGCGGTGGTCCGGATGTGGGGGCTCTCCCACGGCCCCGCACTGTCCGACGACGAGGGCACCTACCTCGCACAGGCCTGGGCCGTCCAGCACCTGCACTCCCTCGCGCCGTACACCTACTGGTACGACCATCCGCCCTTCGGCTGGCTGCAGCTGTCGGCGTGGACGTCGCTGACCCACACGTTCGGCGGCAACGACCTCGCCATCCTCTCGGCGCGACGGTTGATGGTGGCTTACGCGATCGTCGACGCCGGACTGCTCTACGCCTTTGCCAGGCGGCTCGGGATGCAGCGGGCGCTCGCCGGGCTGGCCGTTGCCGCCTGGGGGCTGTCGCCGCTGGCCGTCGGGATGAGCCGGATGGTCTACCTCGACAACCTGGCGATGCCCTGGCTGCTGGGCGCTTTCGTGCTCGCCGCGTCCCCCCGCCGCGACTTGTGGGCCAACGTCGGCGCCGGGCTGTGCTTCGCCGCAGCGGTCCTCACCAAGGAGACGTCGGTCCTGCTGCTGCCGGCCCTCGTTCTGCTGCTCTGGCAGCGCAGCGTCCGGCAGACCCGCACCTTCTGCCTCACCGGGTTCGCCAGTGGGTTCGTGCTGCTCAGCGCGTCCTACCCGCTGCTGGCGGTGCTGAAGGGCGAGCTGCTGCCCGGGCCCGGGCACGTGTCGTTGCTGGAGGCGCTGGACTTCCAGTTCTTCAGCCGGCCGTCGACCGGTTCGGTGCTGTCCGCCTCGAGCGGGTCGCGCCAGGTGCTGACGGGATGGCTCAGCCTCGACGGCCTGCTGGTCGCGGCAGGGGTCCTGTCCTGCCTACCCGTGCTGCTGTTTCGCCGCTACCGGCCGGTCGGCCTCGCTCTCGCGCTGATGCTCGTCGCCATCGTGCGCCCGGGCTACCTGCCCGAGCCGCTCATCATCACGGTGCTCCCGTTCGCCGCGCTGGCGCTGGCGGCCGTCGGCGACCTCGCCTGGGAGTGGTCACGGCGGGTCCCGCTGGGCTTGCGCTTCGCCGGGGCCGGTGCGGTCTGCGCCGCGCTGCTCGTCGGTGTCGGACCGGCCTGGGCGCACGGCAATCAGGTCCTGGACGGCAACGACCAATCCGCCCCCACCCGTTCGGCAGAGCGCTGGCTCGAGGCGCACCACCAGCGCGGTCGGCTGCTCGTCGACGACACGGTGTGGACCGACCTGGTCAGCCACGGCTACTCCCGCAGTCGGGTCGTGTGGTTCTACAAGCTCGACTTCGCCAACAACCTCGACCCGTCGGTGCGCCAGCAGATCCGTCGGTACTCCGACTTCGACGTCGTGCTGTCCACGCCGGTCATCCGCGCGGCGCTGCAGAGCAACACGACGCGGTCCCTGACGCTCGTACGCCAAGCACTGACGAACTCGACCGTCCTGACGACGTTCGGCTCCGGCAGCGAACGCGTCGAGATCCGCGCCATCACTCACACCTCACAAGGAGCACAATGACACGAGGAGCACAATGACCGAGACCACCCGCCTGACTGCCGTCACCGATGACCAGGCCGAGGCGGCGACCGACACCGGATCTCTCGCGGTGGCAGCCCTCACCACAGAGCTCCCCGAGTTCGCCACGGTGATGCGCGGCTACGACCGCGGGCAGGTCGAGGACTACGTCGTCCGGCTCCAGGAGTTCCTGCACGACGCCGAGGTCCGAGCCGCCAACGCCGACCGGCGCGTCACCCAGGCTCAGCGTCGCATCACCGACCTCGAACGCGAGGTGGCCCGGGCGTCGGAAAACGTTGCCGGCCCCGCCGCCGCATACGACGGGCTGGGCGAGCGGATCGCCACCATCCTGCGGCTGGCCGCGGAGGAGGCCGACAGCATCCGCGCGACGGCGCGCGACGAGGCCGACTCCCTCGCCGACAAGACCCGCAGCGAGTGCGAGCAGGCCAAGCTCGCCACTGAGCACGAGCTCGCGGACATCGCACGCCGGCGAGACGGGGTGGTGTCCGAGCTCAACCGCGTACGCGACGTCCTGACGACCCTCGGCCTCTCCGGCGGCCAGGGGCCGCAGCCCGTCCAGGCCGTACAGGTGCAGGAGGCCGTCACCCCGCCGTCCGAGGGAGATGCTGACGTCGTGGACCTCACCGACCGCCAGGCGGTCGGTCAGCTCTGACGATGCTGCGGTTGCGGCTGCAGCGACAGGCCGCGGCGGTCGTCGTCACCGTCGCGGCGCTGGCCGGCTGCTCCGCGCAGGCCGCCACGCGGGTCGGGGGCAGCGGCGACGACGCCCGGGCGCAGGATGCTGCCAGCAGCTTCCTGCGCGACTGGGTCGACCCCGACGGCCGCGTCGTCCGTCGCGACCAGGGCTCCGACACGGTGAGCGAGGGACAGGGCTACGCCCTGCTGCTGGCCGTGGCCGTCGACGACCGAGCCACGTTCCAACGGGTCTGGTCGTGGACGGCAGCGCACCTTCAGCGACCTGACAGGCTGCTCGGCTTCCACTGGAAGGCCGGCTCCCTCATCGACTCGACGCCCGCAGCAGACGCCGACAC
>JAWWOJ010000006.1:0-7411 GCA_033851885.1 Frankiales bacterium
GCAGCCTTGAGCTCGTCGGTCGCCGACTCCCGCTCGGCCTTGCCCGCGATGGACATGACCTCGCCCAGCTTGTCCTGCGCGGCCGACTGGACGGCTGCGTAGACGTCGTCCTCGTAGTCGAGGAAGACGGGGAACTCGAGGGGTTCCTTCGGCGACTTCGCCTTGAGCTCGAGCTGCGCCTTGCAGACGGCCGCGATGGCCGGCTTCGCGGCCTCGAGACCGGCCGCGACGATGTCCTCGGTGGGGGCGATGCCGCCACCGTTGATGACCTCGTAGACGTTCTTGGTGGCCTCGGCCTCGACCATCATGATCGCGACGTCACCGTCGTCGAGCATGCGGCCCGCGACAACCATGTCGAACGTCGCGTCCTCGAGCTCGGTGTGGGTCGGGAACGCGACCCACGCGCCGTTGATGCAAGCGACGCGGGTGGCGCCGACGGGGCCGGTGAAGGGCAGGCCCGACAGCAGCACGGCGCACGCGGCGGAGTTGATCGCCAGCACGTCGTAGAGGTGGTCGGGGTCGAGCGCCAGCACGGTGCTCACGACCTGGACCTCGTTGCGCAGGCCCTTCTTGAAGGACGGCCGCAGCGGGCGGTCGGTGAGCCGACACGTCAGGATCGCGTCCTCGGAGGGGCGCCCCTCACGTCGGAAGAACGAGCCGGGGATGCGCCCGACGGAGTACATCCGCTCCTCGACGTCCACCGTCAGGGGGAAGAAGTCGAGGTTCTCCTTGGGCCGCTTGGAGGCGGTCGCCGCGGACAGGACGAGGGTGTCGCCCTGGTAGATCGTGACCGAGCCGGCGGCCTGCTTGGCCAGCCGTCCCGTCTCGAAGCGGATGACGCGCTGGCCACCCGGGTTCTCGATGACGGCCTCGGCGAACTCCGAGCCGTAGATGTTGCTCTCGCCCGTCATGGGCTGCTCCTCTTTGTTCTGCACCGTGTGTGGTGCTGCGCGCCCGGGAGGAGGATCCGGTCTTCAGTGGAAGCGGTTCACGTTCTGGTGAGCCGCCACTCCCGAGGACCGGTTCCGGGGTACTGCTCCCGGGTGCGGTCTGGTGTCGTCAGACGGTCGCCTGACGACGAAGGGGAGCACCCGTGGCGGGGACTCCCCTGTCGTGCCTAGCGGCGGATCTCGAGGCGCTGGATGATCGTGCGGTAGCGCTCGATGTCGGTCTTCTGCAGGTAGTTCAGCAGGCGCTTGCGACGACCCACGAGCGCGAGCAGTCCGCGACGGGTGTGGTGGTCGTGCTTGTGCTCCTTGAGGTGCTCCGTGAGGTCGCGGATGCGCTTGGTGAGCATCGCGATCTGCACCTCGGGCGAGCCGGTGTCGCCCTCAGCCGTGGCGTACTCCGCCATGATGGTCTTCTTCTGCTCAGTGGTGAGCGCCACGGTTCTCCTCGTTGTCGGGCGCGCCCGGGGTCTTCGTCACCCGAGTGGACATTCGCGCTCCCGACCACGCTACCAGCGTGAGCCCCGGGCTCAGACCGGAACGGACTCGAACAAGTAGCTCAGGTAGCGGAGCAGCTCATCGCCCTCGAACGGCTTGGCGAGGAAGTAGTCGACGCCTTCGGTCCACGCCTGCCACTGCTGCGCGTCGTCCGCAGCAGCCGTGAGCATCACGACCGGCAGGTCATGCCCGCCCTCCACCATGCGGATTCGCTGCAGCACCTCGTGGCCGTCGATCCCCGGCATCATCACGTCGAGCACGACGCAGTCGGGGCGACGAGCGTCGATCGAGGCCAGCGCCGCGTTGCCGTCGCCGACGGCCTCAACCTCATAGCCCTCGATCGTGAGCACATCCGTCACCAGCTGACGGATGCTCGGCTCGTCGTCGACGACCAGGATTCTCGGCACTGTGCAACCCCCAAGGGACGTGTTGTCCCTTACGTCGGCATCCGGTAGCCACGAATCACTCACCCGTTCGGGTGAGCCACGAGCTCCCGGGTGCGTTCCACGTCGAGGGCCATCTGGGCCACGAGCGGTTCGACGCCCTCGAATCGGAGGGTGTCGCGCAGTCGCGCCGTGAACGACAGCCCGACGTGCTCGCCATACAGGTCGCCGTCGAAGTCGAGGACATAGGCCTCGACCCGCCGCTCGGCCCCGGCGAACGTCGGATTCGTCCCGATACTGATGGCCGCCGGCAGCAGCTCGGCCTTGGCACCCGAGCCCCGCACGAGCCGGCCGGCGTAGATCCCGTCCGCCGGCACGGCGCTCCACGGCAGTGGCTCGAGGTTGGCGGTCGGGTAGCCGATCTCGCGGCCACGTCGATCGCCGCGCACGACGACGCCGTGGATGCGGTGCTCGCGACCCAGCGCCTCGTTGCCGCCGGCGATGTCGCCGGCAGAGATGCAGGACCGGACGTAGGTCGAGGACCAGGTCGTCTGAGACGTGCCCTGCAGCGGGAACGGCTCGACGCTGAACCCCCACCGTCGGCCGTCCTCCGCCAGCGAGGCGACCGTGCCCCTCCCCTGGTTGCCGAACCTGAAGTTGTCGCCGACGACCACCGCGCTGGCATGCAGCCGTTCGACGAGGACGGAGTGCACGAACTCCTCCGCGGTCAGCCGCATGAAGTCCAGGGTGAACGGCAAGACGCAGAAGACGTCGACGCCGAGCTCCTCGACGAGGTCGGCCTTGTAGCGCTGGCCCGTCAGCATCGGCGGGTGGCTGCCCGGCCGGATCACCTCGATCGGGTGCGGGTCGAACGTCAGCAGCACGCTGGGCACCCGGAGCTCGGCGGCCTTCTCGACGGCCCTTGCGATGATCTGCTGGTGGCCGCGGTGCACACCGTCGAAGACGCCGATGGTCACGACACACCGGCCCCACTTGGTGGGGATGCCCTCGACCCCGCGCCAGCGCTCCACACCACCAGCCTAGGGGCGTACAGCCTAGGGGCGCACGGGTCAGGCGGGGCGGAAGACGACGAGCGGTCGGCCGTCCTCCATGAGCGCGACGCAGCGCCCCTCGGGATCGAAGGCACCGACCACACCAGGTAGGTCGGTGGGCTGGAGCCTCTTGCCGTAGGACAGCGCCACCGCCTCGTCGGCCGTGAGCTCCCGGCGGGGGAACGACGCCGACACGGCCGCATCGAGCGGTAGTACCCGGGCGTCGTCCCATGGCTCCAGCGGAGCCGCGTCAGCAAGAGAGAACGGCCCGACCCGGCTGCGCCTCAGCGCGGTCAGGTGGCCGCCGACGCCGAGGGCTGCGCCGAGGTCGCGGGCCAGGGCGCGGATGTAAGTGCCGCTCGTGCACGTCACCGCCACGTCCAGCTCGTCGCCTCGGCGCGCAAGCACCTCGAACGCCGACACGGTCACCGCGCGGGCCTTGAGCTCGACGTCCTCACCCGCGCGGACGCGGGCGTAGGACCGGACGCCGTCGACCTTGATCGCGCTGACCGAGGACGGCACCTGGAGCAGATCGCCTGTCAGCATGGCGATCCCGCGCGCTATCTCGCCATCCGTGACGTGCGACGCGTCGACCGTCGCGAGCACCTCACCGTTGGCGTCGTCGGTGACCGTGGTCCGCCCCAGGCGGATCGTCGCGTCGTAGGTCTTGTCGGTGAGGGCGAGGTGCCCGAGCAGCCGCGTCGCCTTGCCGATGCCGAGCAGCAGGACGCCGGTCGCCATCGGGTCGAGCGTGCCGGCGTGCCCGACCTTGCGGGTGCGCGCCAGCCGACGCGTCCTGCCGACGACGTCGTGCGACGTCCAGCCGCCGGGCTTGTCGACGACGACCAACCCGTCCGGCGCGGCGCTGCTCACCGCGTCAGGCCGCGAGGTGCGGCGCGGCCGCGAGGGCGGCGCGCAGCCGCGCCATGGTGTCGGGCAACGACACGTCGGAGGTGAAGCCCGCGGCAAACCGGTGGCCGCCGCCTCCGAGGGACACGCACACCGCGCCCACGTCGATCTGCCCCTTGGAGCGGGTCGAGACCTTGAGCAGCCCGTCCTCGGGATCAGTCTTCACGACGGCGGCGACCTCGGCCTCCCGCGCGGAACGCACCACGTCGATGACGCCCTCGACGTCGGACAGGCCGAGAGAGTAGCGGTCGAGGTCCTCGACGCCGATCGCCGTCCAGACCAGACCGAGCCCACCGACCTGGTCGGTCTCCAGGACGGCCCGAGCACACACCAGGCCCAGCAGCTTGACGTAGCCGAAGGACGTGGTGTCCCAGATCTGGCGGCTGATGACATCGTGCCGGATGCCGGTCTCGAGCAGCCGGGCGGCCAGCGCATGCACCGACGGCGTGGTCGCGGCGTACTTGAAGGAGCCGGTGTCGGTGACGAGCCCGGTGTAGACGGGCGCGGCGATCTCCGCGGTCAGCTCGACCGACATCAGGTCGAGGAGCTCCACGACCACGACCGCCGTCGCCGCCGCACCCCGGTCGATGAGGTTGACACTGCCGAAGCGGGTGTTGCTGACGTGGTGGTCGACGACGAGCACGTGCTGCGCGACGTCCACCCGATCGGCCAGTGACCCGAGGCGGTCAGCCGACCCCGTGTCGAACGTGACGAGCAGCACCGGCGCGGCAGGGAACTCGCTGGCGGGCACCAGCAGATCCAGGCCGGGCAGCCCGGCGTAGGCCGTCGGGACCTCGAAGGGCTCGCTCCCCCACGACGCCACGACGCGCTTTCCCAGGTCGCGCAGGGCAATGCCCATGGCGAGCATCGAGCCGAGGGCATCGCCGTCCGGGTTGACGTGGCACGCCAGGGCGATCTCGTCGTGCTCGAGCAGCAGGCCGACGGCCTCACCCCAGGCGTTCGTCGTCACTCGCCTTCGTCCTCCTCGACGGGCCGTGGGGCGCGGTAGGGGTCCGCCTCGCCGGCCGGTGCGGCGGACGAGGCGAGCTCCTGCACGCGGGCGTCCTCGGCACGGGCTGCCGCCAGGAGGTCCTCGATGCGGCCGGTCGTCTCGGGGATGACGTCCGCGATGAAGGTCAGCGACGGGGTGTAGCGGACGCCGGTCTGCTTGCCGACGGTGCTGCGCAGCACGCCCTTGGCGGACTCGAGGGCCTGTGCGGACTCCTGACGCGCGACGTCGTCGCCGTAGACGGTGTAGTAGAGCGTGGCCTCCCGGAGGTCGGGCGTGACCTTGGCGTCCGTGATCGTGACCATCCCGAGCCGCGGGTCCTTGACCTGCGTCTCCAGGGTGGCCGCGACGATCTCGCGGATGCGGACCGCGAGCTTGCGCGCGCGTGCGACGTCGACCATCAGTCCTCCTCTCCGTGCAACCGCTGTCGCGCGGACAGCACCTCGACCTCGGGCCGGTTCGCCACCAGCCGTTCGCAGGCGTTGAGCACGTCCCGCACGTGCCCGGCGTCGGCGGCGACGACGGCAATACCGACGAGGGCCCGCCGGTGCAGGTCGAGATGACCTGCCTCGGCGGCGCTCACGTCGTACTTCCTCTTCAGCTCAGCCACGATCGGCCGCACCACGGAGCGCTTCTCCTTGAGGGAGTGGACGTCTCCGAGGAGCAGGTCGATGGCGACGGTGCCAGTGAACATGCCCGTGGACACGTGCTACTTGCGGGGAACTTCGCGCATCTCGTAGGTCTCCACGACATCGTCGACCTTGATGTCGTTGAAGGACCCGAGACCGATACCGCACTCGAAGCCCTCGCGGACCTCGGTGGCATCGTCCTTGAACCGCTTGAGCGATTCGATCCGGAGGTTCTCGGCCACGACCGCGCCGTCGCGGATGAGCCGCGCGTGCGAGTTGCGGACGATCGTCCCGGACCGGACCAGCGCGCCGGCGATGTTGCCGAACTTGCTGGACCTGAACACCTCGCGGATCTCCGCGGTGCCCAGCTGGGCCTCCTCGTAGATCGGCTTGAGCATGCCCTTGAGGGCAGCCTCGATGTCCTCGATCGCGGCGTAGATGACCGTGTAGTAACGGATGTCCACGTGCTCGCGCTCGGCCAGCTCGCGGGCGTTGCCCTCGGGACGGACGTTGAAGCCGAGGATCACGGCATCGGAAGCGTTGGCCAGGTTGATGTCGTTCTCCGTGATCGAGCCGACACCGCGGCCGATGATCCGGAGGGACACCTCCTCGCCGACCTCGATCTTGAGGAGCGCGTCCTCGAGGGCCTCGACCGAGCCCGACACGTCGCCCTTGAGGATGAGGTTGAGCTGGGTCTTCTCCCCCTCCTTGAGGCGCTCGAACAGGGTCTCCAGGCTCGGGCGGCCACGGCTCTGCGCGAGGGCGGCGTTGCGCTCGCGCGCCTGCCGCTGCTCCGCGATCTGCCGGGCCATCCGGTCCTCACCGACGACCAGGAAGTTGTCGCCGGCACGGGGCACCGAGGTGAAGCCCAGGACCTGCACCGGCTGTGCCGGGCCCGCCTCGGCGACGGTCTCGCCGCGCTCGTTGAGCATCGCGCGGACCCGACCGAACGCGTCGCCGGCGACGATCGAGTCTCCGACGCGGAGCGTGCCGCGCGTGACGAGCACGGTCGCCACGGCACCGCGGCCCTTGTCGAGCCGGGCCTCGATCGCGGTGCCCTGCGCGTCGACGCTGGCGTCGGCGAACAGCTCGAGGGCGGCATCCGCCGTGAGGAGGATCGCGTCGAGGAGCTCCTGCAGACCGAGGCCCGCCTTCGCGGAGACGTCGACGAACATGGTCTCGCCGCCGTACTCCTCGGCGACCAGGCCGTACTCGGTGAGCTGACCGCGCACCTTGGCCGGGTCGGCGCCCTCCTTGTCGATCTTGTTGACCGCCACCACGATGGGCACGTCCGCAGCTTGAGCGTGCTCGAGCGCCTCGATCGTCTGCGGCTTCACGCCATCGTCGGCAGCCACCACCAGAACCGCGATGTCGGTGACCTTCGCACCACGCGCACGCATGGCGGTGAACGCCTCGTGACCCGGGGTGTCGATGAAGGTGATCTCGCGAACGCCGCCCTCGACGGGGTGATGCACCTGGTAGGCGCCGATGTGCTGGGTGATGCCACCGGCCTCGCCCTTGACGACGTCGGTCTGGCGGATCGCGTCGAGCAGGCGGGTCTTGCCGTGGTCGACGTGACCCATGATCGTGACGACCGGTGGCCGCGGCGTGAGCAGGGCCTCGTTGTCGTACTCGCCGCCGAACGACAGGTCGTACTTGTCGAGCAGCTCGGCGTCCTGCTCCTCGGGCGTGACGATCGAGACCTCGTAGCCCAGGTGGGCGCCCAGCAGCTGCAAGGTCTCATCGGTGCAGGACTGCGTCGCCGTCACCATCTCGCCGAGCTCGGTGAAGACCACCTGCACGAGCGAGCCGGGGTTGGCGTTGATCTTGTCGGCGAAGTCGGACAGCGACGCGCCGCGCGGGAGCCGGACGGTCTCCCCGTTGCCGCGCGGGACACCAGGGCCCATGGTCGGCGCGGAGAGGTTGTCGAACTCCTGACGCCGCTGCTTCTTCGACTTGCGGCCACGGACCGGACGGCCACCGC
>JAWWOJ010000039.1:0-4950 GCA_033851885.1 Frankiales bacterium
CCGACGCGCGGCATCGCCGTACGGACCGCCGACGGCTCGCTGTTCGTGTCGCCGGACAACGGCCTCGCCAGCCAGGCCTGGGACGTGGCCGGAGGCGCCGTCGAGGCCCACGTGCTCGATGACGAGAGCCTCTGGAACGCCAATGCCGCCCGCACCTTCAGGGCCCGCGACGTGTTCAGCCCGGTGGCCGCGCGGCTCGCCGACGGACTGCCGATCGCGCAGGTGGGTACGCAGGTGGCGGTCGGTGAGCTCCAGCGCCTGGAGCTGCGCGAGGCGCGCCTGCACAACGACCACGTGCACGGCGAGATCGTGCAGGTCGACCACTTCGGCAACCTGACGCTCAACATGCAGCGCCACCACGTCGAGGCCGCCGGCATCACGCTGGGCGACATGGTCGAGATCCGCTGCGGGGGCAAGACGCTGCAGGTCTGCTACACGCTGACCTACGGCGAGGTCCCGCGCGGGCGGGTCGCGCTGTGCGAGGACTCCTTCCGCACGATGTGCGTCGCGGTCAACCAGGGCAGCGCCGCTGCTCAGCTGCGGTCGACCCGCGGGGAGCCGATCGTCATCGCCCGCGTGCACGCCGAGCCCCCTGCTGTCACCCAGCCGGTACGGGTCTATGACCAGGCTCCGTCGACCATCACGGCGTAACAATCCGCCGATAGGGTGACGGGCGTGAAGCCCCGTGTCGTGCTGGTCACCGGCGTCAGCCGGTACCTCGGCACGCGCCTGGCCGCCACCCTCGCCGCCGATCCCTCGATCGAGCGGGTCATCGGCGTCGACACCGTGCAGCCGCGGGCCGAGGCACTGCCGCAGCTCGGGCGCACCGAGTTCGTGCGCGCCGACATCCGCAACCCGCTCATCGCCAAGGTGATCGCCCAGGCCGAGGTCGACACCGTCGTGCACATGAACGTCATCGCCACGCCGCTGGGCGCCGGTGGCCGCACGGCGATGAAGGAGATCAACGTCATCGGCACGATGCAGCTGCTGGCCGCGTGCCAGAAGGCGCCGTCCATGCGCAAGCTCGTCGTGAAGAGCACCACGGCCGTGTACGGGTCGTCGCCGCGCGACCCGGCGCTGTTCACGGAGGACGCCGAGCCGAAGGCGCTGCCGAAGTCCGGATACGCCAAGGACGCCGTGGAGGTCGAGGGCTACGTCCGCGGCTTCGGCCGCCGCCGGCCGGACGTGACGCTGTCGCTGCTGCGGTTCACCAACTTCATCGGGCCCGTCATCGAGACCCCCTTGACCCGCTACCTGTCGCTGCCGGTCGTGCCGACGGTGCTGGGGTTCGACCCGCGCATCCAGCTCTGCCACGAGGACGACGGCATCGAGGTGCTGCGGCGGTTCTCCCTCGGCGACCACCCGGGCATCTTCAACGTCGGCGGGGCGGGGGTCCTGCTGCTGTCGCAGGCGATCCGCCGGGTCGGGCGGCCGTCCTTCCCGGTGCCGGCGCCGATGGTGTCGGTGGTGGCGGGGGCGTTCCGCCGGGCGGGGCTGGTCGACTTCAGCCCCGAGCAGATGAGGTACCTCGAGCACGGCCGAGTCGCTGACGTGAGCCGGCTGCAGCGCGAGCTCGGCTGGGGGCCGCGGCCCACTGCCCAGGCCATGCAGACCTTCGTCGAGCGCGCGCCGCGCATCCTCAACCCCGAGACCGTCGCCGCGGCCGAGACCAGGCTGCTGCAGGTCCTCACCCGCACGAAGGAGCCGGTCCGTGCCTGAGGCCAGATCGACGGGCAACGTGATCCCGCTCCGCTCCGAGGAGCCGACGGACCCGCCGGCCCCACCGCCGGCGGCCGTTCCGCCTCCGCCGTCCGCGTGGGAGCAGAAGCTCGCGGGCGGCCTGGCTTTCGTACGCCGCCGCATCACCGGTGACTACGAGATCGACGACTTCGGCTACGACAAGGACCTCACCGAGCACGTGCTGCTGCCGCCGCTGCGACCCTTGTACGAGAAGTGGTTCCGCGTAGAGACCCGCGGCCTGGACAACGTGCCCGACACGGGCGGTGCCCTCATCGTCGCCAACCACTCCGGCACCCTCCCGGTCGACGCGTTCATGACCACGCTGGCGCTGCACGACCACCACCCCGCGAAGCGCAACCTGCGGCTGCTCGCAGCCGACCTCGTCTTCCAGCTCCCCGTCGTCGCGCCGGTCGCGCGCAAGAGCGGCAACACCCTGGCCTGCAACGCCGACGCCGAGCGACTGCTGTCGACCGACGAGCTCGTCGGCGTCTTCCCGGAAGGCTTCAAGGGCATCGGCAAGCCGTTCTCGGAGCGCTACAAGCTGCAGCGCTTCGGCCGGGGCGGCTTCGTCTCGGCAGCGCTGCGCACCGGCAAGCCGATCATCCCGGTCTCCATCGTCGGCGCCGAGGAGATCTATCCGATCCTCGGCAACTCCAAGACGCTGGCCCGCCTGCTCGGGCTCCCGTACGTCCCGATCACGCCGCTGTTCCCGCTGCTCGGCCCCCTCGGCGCGATCCCGCTGCCGTCGAAATGGATCATCGAGTTCGGCGAGCCGATCGAGACCGCCCAGCTCGGGGGCTCCACGGCGGCCGAGGACCCGATGCTCGTCTTCAACCTCACCGACCAGGTACGCGAGACGATCCAGTCGACCCTCTACACGCTGCTCATGCAGCGCCGCAGCGTCTTCTTCTGAGCTCCCCCGCGCCGATCTCGGAAGCCTGAACGCGTCCTGACCTGTCGCGGTTTCCGACTTCGCCGGCAGTGGCTCCGCCGTCGGTCAGCGGCGGAGGGTACGGACGGCGCGGGCGAGCGGTCTGCCGCGGGCCACGTGGCGGCGGTGCAGCTCCATGCCACCGAGGACCGCGGCCACCGCGAGTCCGGTGCCGGCGGTGGCAGGCACGCCGACCTTCGCCGCCTTGCGGCCGGTGCGGAAGTCGCGGACCTCCCAGCCATTGGCCCGGGCGGCGTTGCGCAGGCCGGTGTCAGGGTTGATCGCGACCCCGCGACCGACCGTCGACAGCATCGGGATGTCGTTGGCCGAGTCGCTGTAGGCGGTGCAGCGCGACAGGTCGAGGCCCTCGCGCTCCGCCAGCGCCTTGACCGCCTCGGCCTTGGAGGCGCCGTGCAGCGGCTCGCCGACGAGCCGCCCCGTGTAGAGGCCGTCCTCGACCTCGGCGACCGTCCCGAGGGCTCCGGTGAGGCCCAGGCGCTTCGCGATGATGCGGGCCAGCTCCACCGGCGTCGCCGTGACCAGCCAGACCCGCTCCCCGGCGTCGAGGTGAGCCTGCGCCATGGCCCGGGTGCCCGACCAGATCCGCTCGGCCATGAGCTCGTCGTAGATCTCCTCGCCGTAGGCCACGATGTCGGCCACCGACTTGCCGGCCACCAGCGACAGCGCCTTCTCGCGCGCCTCGGCGACCGCCGCGGGATCCTCCTTGCCGCGCACCCTGAACCGCAGCTGCTGCCACCCGAAGCGCAGCAGGTCGCCGGTGGTGACCAGACCGCGGCCGGCCATGCCCTTGCCGAAGAAGTAGATCGACGCCCCGCGGATCATGGTGTTGTCGACGTCGAAGAACGCGGCGGCGAAGGGGTCCGAGGGGACGGTGAGGGAGGCCTCGACCTCGGCGGCGGCAGCGGCGGCCGCACCGGCCAGCACGGCGCTCACCCCGTCGTCGGTACGCCTGCGCAGTCTCACCACGCCACCAACCTAGCGACACGCGCAGAGGCCCCGCACCATGGGGGCGGGGCCCCTCGCCGCGGAAGTGCCGGTGCCTACTCGCTGTGCGTGAGACGGCGGCGGCGAGCCACGAATGCCAGGCCCATCAGGCCGGTGGCGATGGTCGCCGTCAGCGGCAGGTTGGCACCGGTGCGGGGCAGCGACTGGATCGTGACCGGCGTGCTCGGAGAGGCGCCCTGAGCGATGAGACGGTCACCGACGGCTGCCTGGGCGCCGACGAGTTCGACCGTCAGGAGCTTCTCGCCCTTGGGCAGCAGGCCCGCGATGACCGGCGGGTTGAGGATCAGCTTGGCGGCGGACACCGTGGTGGCGGCCGACGTGCCGTCCTTCGCGACGCTCTCGACCGCGGTGCCCGGCTGGAAGTCGAGGCCGAGGGTGTCGCGGAGCAGACCGAGGACGGTGGTCAGCGTGCTGTTGACCGTGTCCTGCAGGGCCGGCGGGAGGGCGGAGCCGAGCGAGCCGGTGAGCTCGATCGTCTTGCCGATCTTCAGGGTGAGGGCGTCGGCGACGTGGACGGTGAGGACACCGGGGGTGTGCAGGACCGACGCGGTGCCGGGCTTGCCGCCGGCGGTGGCGGAGGCCTGCGAGGCGAGGGCGTCGACGGAGACGAGGCCACCGAGCAGCGAGAGGCCCGCGAGGCTGTTCTCGACGCTGGAGGTGACGGCCATGCCCTGCCGGGTGATCGTCTGCGAGGACTTCATGACGCCCAGGTCGATGAGCCCGGTGCCGGCGGTCAGGCCGTTGATGGCCGACTGGATCGTGGCGATGAGGGTGTCGAGCTGCGTCTTCACCGTGGTGACGGCGGTCTTGACCGTGTCGGAGACCGGCGCGCTGGCGTTGTTGGTGGCCGCGTCCAGGGTGGCGGTCGCGGTCTTCACGACACCGGCGATCGTGTCAGTCGCCGTGTTGGTCGTGGTGTCGACGGTGCCCAGGACGGTGCCGAGGGTCGACTGCACGGTGTCCGTGGTCTTCGACAGTGCCGGCAGCGTGAGCGTGCCGAGCTTGACGGCCGCGACGGTGCTCTCCGAGTGGGAGACGACGCCATTGAGGTTGGGGGCCTTGACGTTGCTCTTGGCGACGAGGGCCTTCAGTGTCAGGCCGAGACCCGCGAGGTTGTCCTGGTCGACCAGCGCGACCGAGTCGCTGTGCTTGC
Organism: Frankiales bacterium; assembly: GCA_033851885.1. GTDB lineage: Bacteria > Actinomycetota > Actinomycetes > Mycobacteriales > SCTD01 > RYN-111. Next base: position 4,851 of record JAWWOJ010000039.1, read on the forward strand.
CCGCGAGGTCGGAGACCGCCTGGCCGGCGAGCAGGTCGGAGATGATCGGCACCTGGCCCTTGCCGATGGTGCCGACCGACTTCGCACCGAGGTTGGTGAC
>JAWWOJ010000078.1:0-2797 GCA_033851885.1 Frankiales bacterium
AAAGGCGGCGGCGTGGGCCTTGCAGAAGCCGAACGAGGCGAAGCCTTTGAGCAGCTCCCACATCTGCTCGACAGTGGGCAAGCCGTAGCCCTGGCCGAGCATCGCCGGGAAGAACCAGGCCTGGACCTCCTCCTGGCTGATCGGGTCACCCATCCGGCGGCGCACCTCGTCCGCCTCAGCCAGGGTGCAGCCGGTGACCCGGGCGACGATCCGCAGCACCTGCTCGTGGAACACCACCACCCCCCAGGTCTCCTCCAGTGCCTCCTGCAGGTCCGGATGCAGGTAAGCCGGGGATCGCCAGCCCTGCCGTGCCTCGAGGAACGGGCGCACCATGTCCGTCTTGACCGGGCCGGGCCGGAACAACGAGATGTCGATGATCAGGTCCTCGAACGTCTCGGGGGCGAACTTGCCGATCAGCTCGCGCTGGCCGGGCGACTCGATCTGGAAGCAGCCGAGGGTCCGGGTCGACTGGATGAGGGCGAAGGTGGCCGGGTCGTCGCGGGGGATGGTGTCGATGTCGACCTGCTCGCCGTCGACCCGGTCGACCTCCTTGATGGCATGGGCGATGGCCGACTGCATCCGGATGCCGAGGACGTCGAGCTTGAGCAGGCCGAGCTCCTCGACGTCGTCCTTGTCGAACTGACTCATCGGGAAGCCGAGCCAGCTCGCCTCGACCGCTGTCCGGTCGAGCAGGGTGGAGTCGGAGAGCAGCACGCCGCACGGGTGCAGGGCGATGTGGCGGGGCAGTCCGTCGAGCCGCTCGGCGATCCGGATCAGCTGGTCGGCCTGGGCGGAGCGCTGGCCCGCTGCCAGCCCGGAGCTGCGCAGCTCTGGCAGGTCGACCAGTGCTGCGGAGAGCTGGCTGGCCCGGATGTGCGGGAACGCCTTGGCGATGGCGTCGATCTCGTCCGGTGGCAAGCCGAGCGCCGCCCCCACGTCCCGGATCGCGTGCCGCGCACGGTAGGTGTCCATCATCGATACGCAGACGCACCGGTCACCGCCGTAGCGGGTCAGGATGTGCTCGTAGATCTCCATCCTGCGTGCCGACTCGACGTCGATGTCGACGTCAGGCAGCGCCCCCCGCAGGGGCGACAGGAACCGCTCCATCAGCAGCCCGTACCGCAACGGGTCGACGTCGGAGATCCCCAGCAGGTAGTTGATGAAGCTGCCGGCTCCGGAACCTCGGGCCGCACAGCGGACGCCGTGAGACTTGATCAGGTCGACGACGTCGGCGACGGTGAGGAAGTAGGACGGGTAGCCGAGCTTGCCGACGATGCCGAGCTCGACGTCGAGCCTGGCCAGGGCCTGCGACGTGATCGGCATCCCGCGACGTTGGAAGCCCGCGATGCACCGGTCGTAGAGGATGCGGTCGGCGGCACCCGGCGCGGTGACGTCGATCGGGCTCCCGTTGGTGGCGAAGGACAGCTCGGGGAAGTGGACCGTGCCGATGCCGAGGTCGAGCCGGGCGTCGAGGGCACATCGCTCGGCGACCTGACGGGTCCGGGCGAGCAGCCGGCGACCGAGCCGGTCGTCACCGGCCGCGACGGAGATCTCGTCGGCGAGGTCGGCCATCTCCTTGCCGGTCTTGAGGTAGCCCTCGGCGTTGACCCGATCAATGTGCCGTGGGTCGAGGACCACCAGCCGGCGTGAGGCGTCGAGCACGTCGGCCACCGGCGCGTCGGAGTGGTCGAGGTGACGCACGGTGTTGGTCAGCACCGCCTCGACACCCTGCTGCTGGGCAAACCCGGCCGCGCGGGCGGCCACCGCCAGCGAGCCGGGACCTCGGTGGTGGACGACCTCGATCAGCAGGTTGTCCCGCGGGACCAACCGCTGCCAGGCCGCCAACAGCTCGACCGCGAGGTCGGGCCGGCGCGCGGTGAGCGCGCGACCGACCTCGGACTCGGGGCCGAGCAGGACGAACAACCGTTCGGCGTGGTCACCGATCAGCTCGGGAGTGCTGACCGGCTTGCCCCGCTCACCGCGCAGGTGGGTCGCGCTGACCAGCCGGCACAGCGCACCCCAGCCGGCTTTGTCCTGGGCGAGCAGGGTCACCCGGGGATGGCCGGGATCGACGAAGGCGCCGCCCCGGGCCGGGCTGGTGCGCTTGCGCGCGGTGCCTCGCTGGCCGGTGGGCCGCCCCGCCGGAAGCCCGTCGGAACCCAGGGTCGGCTCGGTCGCCAGGTCGACTCCGAGAACGGGACGGATGCCGGCCGACATGCAAGCCTTCACGAACTTCACCGCGCCGTAGACCCCGTCGCGGTCGGTGAGACCCAACGTGTCCATGCCATGGTCGACCGCCCGCTCGACCAGGGCCGAGGGATGTGCGGTGCCGAACCTCATCGAGTAGCCCGAGGCAACGTGAAGATGAACGAAGGGGTCGGACATGACAGCGCGGCTCTCCCACCGGACTTAGTTGGAACCGGTGGTGGTCAGGACAGCTTGGTGGGTGAGGCCGAGGGTGGTCTCGACGACAGCGAGGAAGGTCTCGGCGTCGCGGCGCAGATCGTCCGCTTCGCGCGCGGTCACAGCGCGGCTCAGACCGGCCTCGGCCGCAGCGCGTTTGCCTGCTCCTGCAGCGAAGAAGGCCGACCACTCGGTGAGCTCGGGGGCGACCTCGGCCAGCAGCACCAAGGCGCTGGCCGGCCGTCGGGGACGACCCGGCCGGGCCGTCGCCGGCCGGGCACGCGCTGCCAGGACCGCAGCGGCGGCCCGCAAAGCCGCGAGGTGGGCCGCGGCGTACCGCTCCCCCGGAAAGGTGAGCAGATCGGCCTCGAGCAGGCCGCGCCGGGACAGAGCG
>JAWWOJ010000097.1:0-2677 GCA_033851885.1 Frankiales bacterium
CCCTCCCCTCGGGCTTGCCGAGGTGCTCGAGCACCGAACGCCAGTCGCCGACCGCCCACGGCGTGGTGGCTTGCGCGAGGTCACCGAGGACCGTCGCCGAGCCCGCGACGCAGCGCCGACCGACGACCCGCAGCTGCATCGGGGAGAGGTCCTGGGCCTCGTCGAGGATGACGTGTGCGAACCCGGGCTGCCGCTCGATGAGGTGCTGGGCCTCGTCAAGGAGCGGCAGGTCGGCGCGCGTCCATCTGGTGCCCGCCGCCTTCAGCAGCGCGACCTCCGTGTCGCTGAGCACACCCTCGGGCGGGTGGGTGAGGACGCTGCGGACGAGGTCGGTGGGCTTGGCCGCGGGCCAGCACGCGTCGACGTAGGCCTTGACGACGGTGGACTTCGCGAGCTTCTCGACCGACGAGCCGCTCTGTGCGATGCCCTCGTCCTCCTTCATCCGGACGATGGCGGCGGCGAGCGCCGCGGCGAGGGCGCGCCGGCCTGCCTCCCAACCGAGCTTGCGGCCGCGGACGGCGCGCTCGAGCTCGCGCACCTGCTCCGGGTAGACGCGCCAGCGGCGGGCTCCGTAGGAGTGCACGAGGGGCTCGGTGGGTCGGACCACCGATCGCCACAGCGCCCTTTCGAGCAGCACGGCGAGGCGGGCGTCGCCCTTGAGGACGGCGAGGTCGTCGGGATCGGTGCCGCTGACGCGCACCCGAGGGCACAGCTCGTCGACGGTCGCCTGCGTCACCTTGATCTCGCCGAGGGCGGGGAGCACCTCCTGCACATACGACAGGAACGCGCGGTTCGGCCCGACGACCAGGACACCGGTCGCGAGCCGCTGCCGATGTGCATAGAGCAGGTAGGCGGCGCGGTGCAGACCGACGGCGGTCTTGCCGGTCCCCGGGGCACCCTGGACCGCGACGGTCTGCTCGAGCGGTGCCCGGACGAGGGAGTCCTGCTCCGGCTGGATGGTGGCCACGATGTCGCGCATCGGCCCGGTGCGCGGACGCTCGATGTCCTCGACGAGCAGCTGGCTCAGCCCGCTCGGCCGGTCCAGGTGGTCGTCCTCGTACGCGGTCAGGACACCGTCGCGGAACCCGAACCGACGGCGCAGGTGGACGCCCATCGGCGCGTCGGCGGAGGCCTGGTAGAACGGCTCGCTGATCGGGGCGCGCCAGTCGACGACGACCGGCTCACCGTCCTCGCCGGTGACGTGCCGCCGCCCGACGTGGAAGACCTCCGCGGGGTAGTCGAGCCGGCCGAAGAACAGCGGCGTCACGCCGTCGTCGAGCAGCTGGTCGTATCGCCGGGCCAGCGACGCGGCGAGGGCCCGGGTGGTCAGCTCGTCGTTGCCCCACTGGTTCTGGTTGTCGAGCAGCCAGCCGGTGCTCTCCCGCATCCGCTTGAGATCGGCTCTGGCCTTGAGGAGGTGCTCCCTCTCCGCCTCGAGCACGCCCACCTCTGGGACACTAGTGGGGTGACGCACCTGCTCGATCCCACTGCCGGCGCCGGGTCCTCCCGCGACGGGCTGGACGCATGGCGCCTGCTGCCGGCGGCGCAGCAGCCGACGTGGCCCGACCAGCAGGTGCTCAAGGAGACGATCGACACCCTCAACTCGGTGCCGCCCATCGTGCAACCGCACGAGTGCGACGTGCTCCGTGGGCGACTTGCGGGGGTGGCCAGCGGCGAGGCGTTCCTGCTGCAGGGCGGGGACTGCGCGGAGACCTTCGACGCCAACACGGCGGAGGGCATCCGCGGCAAGGTCCGGACCCTGCTGCAGATGGCCATCGTCCTCACCTACGGTGCGAGCCTGCCGGTCGTGAAGGTCGGCCGGATGGCCGGCCAGTACGCCAAGCCGCGTTCGACGGAGCTCGAAGCGGCGACGGGACTTCCGTCGTACCGGGGTGACGCGGTCAACGAGCTGCACGGTGACCGGACCCCGGACCCGCGCCGGTTGGTGCGGGCCTATGCCAACAGTGCCGCCGCGCTGAACTTCATGCGCGCCATCGCGACCGACGGCAGTGCCGACCTCGAGAAGGTCCACGACTGGAACACCGCGTTCGTCGCGAGCAGCCCGCTCGGCCACAAGTACGAGGAGCTCGCGACCGACATCGAGCGGGCGCTGGCGTTTATGAAGGCCTGCGGCCTCGACATCGGGAGCATGCCGGCCACCCACGGGGTGGAGCTGTACTCCAGCCACGAGGCGCTGCTGCTCGAGTACGAGCGGGCCCTCACCCGGCACGACGACTCCGGTGCCCGCGCCTACGCGCTGTCCGGCCACCTGCTCTGGGTGGGGGAGCGCACCCGCCAGCTCGACGGCGCCCACGTCGACCTGCTCAGCCGGGTGTCCAACCCGATCGGGCTGAAGCTCGGCCCGTCGACGACCCCGCAGGAGGCGCTGGCGCTGATCGAGAAGCTCGACCCCTCGCATGTCCCCGGGCGACTCACGGTCATCAGCCGGATGGGTGCCGGGCGGGTCCGGGACGTGCTGCCCGGCATCATCGAGTACGTCGAGGACCACCGCGGCCCGCGGTCGCTCATCTGGTGCTGCGACCCGATGCACGGCAACACCCAGGAGACGCCGAGCGGCTACAAGACCCGGCACTTCGACGATGTGCTCGACGAGGTGCGCGGCTTCTTCGAGGTGCACGCGTCGCTCGGGACGCACCCGGGCGGGCTGCACGTCGAG
>JAWWOJ010000099.1:0-3528 GCA_033851885.1 Frankiales bacterium
GGGCGCCGTCGAGCACCATGCCCCCGCCGATGCCGGTGCCGACGGTCACGCACACCATGTGCGACTCGCCCTGGCCGGCGCCGAAGCGGTACTCCCCCCAGGCGGCGGCGTTGGCGTCGTTCTCGACCACGACGGGCAGGTCGACGAGCTTGGCGACCTCGTCGCGCAGCGGCTCGTCGCGCCAGGCGAGGTTGGGCGCGAACAGCACGGTGGAGCGGCCGGCGTCGATGAAGCCGGCCGCGCCGATGCCGACGGCGACGACGTCGTGGTCCTTGCGGAGCCGCTGTACGCAGTCGGCGATCGTCTGCTCGACGGCGGCGGGGTTGGTGCTGGGCGTCGGCTGGCGCAGATCGGCGATGACCCGGCCCTTCTCGTCGACCACCCCCGCGGCCACCTTGGTGCCGCCGACGTCGACGCCGATCGCAAGCGACACGTCAGCCCTCCCGGATGTCGATGGGTTCCACCCGCGACGAGGATCCACCCGCAGCGGCGGGCGCGGCTACTGCGGACTTCAGCGCGGCGACGAACGAGGCCGCGGCGTCGAGCAGGTGCTCGGTCGTCTCGGGCTTCATCTGGCGCAGCAGCGCGATGCCTTGGCACAGCGGGCAGACCTGGCATTCCGCCCCGCCGGTCGCGAGGTGCTCGCCGTCGAAGCGGGCGCGCGCCCACTCCTGTACGGCGGACAGCAGCCGTGCCGCCTCCTCCGCGGCGGTCCCCACCTGCTCAGACATGAGCCCTCCACTGCGCGGGGTCTGGTTCGAACCGCACGACCAGCCGGTCCTCGACGAGCCGCGCCCCGGCGACCGAGCAGCGCCGCAGCGCCGACGGCAGCGACAGCAGCCGGCGGTGGCCGCCCAGCGTCACGACGAGGTCGTCGCCGCTGCGGGCCAGCTCGAGGTCCTCGATGCGGGCGAGCGGGAGCGACAGCGACAGCAGGAAGCCATCGCTGTCGCGCGCCACCTGCAGCAGCTCCTCGGTGCAGGTGACCTCCGTCGGATCGGACGATCCATACAGCGTGTCGGCGAACGACAGCAGCGCCTCGAGTCCGACCGGTTCCCCTGCGGCATAAGGGCTTTCGAGCACCGGCAGCGGTGCGGCATCGACCCTGATCGACTCCAGCTGGGCACGCTGGGCGGTCACCCAGCCGGCCATCCACGGGTCGTCGGACACGGGTACGACCCGGTTGGCGACGAGCCCGTCGACGCGGTAGCCGTAGAGCGCCAGCGAGGTCAGGGTGCGCCGGGCCTCGGCGATGACGACCGCCTCAGGTGTCAGCACCAGCCGCACCGACGTCGACGGGGCGGTGAGCAGCGCGCGCACCTCCGACAGCTCAGCGTGCAGGCGGGCGACCGCGTCGAACACGCCGTCCTCTGGCACGGCGGCCACCCGCGACAGCAGCGGTCTCACCACCCGCATCGCGCGCCGGTGCGCGGGGAACACCTTCTCGACGTACCAACCCAAAGCCTCAGGCAGCGCGAGCAGCCGCAGCGTCTCGCCGGTCGGCGCGCAGTCGACGACGACGAGGTCATAACGACCCGAGCCCGCCTGCTTGCGCAGCTCGAGCAGGGCGAGGACCTCGTCGGCGCCGGGCAGCACGGTGAGCTCCTCGGCCTGCAGCGCGTCGACACCGGCGCGTTCGAGGACGCTGCGCAGGTAGTCCTGCACGTCGTGCCAGGACCGCTCGAAGGCGCGCTGCGCGTCGACCTGCATGGCGACGAGGCCGTCCGCGATCTCGACCGGCTCCCCGGTCAGCTCGACCCCGAGGGCGTCGCCGAGCGAATGGGCCGGGTCGGTCGAGAGCACGAGCGTCTTGCGCCCCTGGGCCGCGGCACGCGCAGCCGTGGCGGCTGCCGTGGTGGTCTTCCCGACGCCGCCCTTGCCGGTGAACAGCAGGACCCGCATCAAGCGAGGCTAGCCGAGCGACTCGACGCGCTTCTTGAGATCCTTCAGCGCCGTTTCGATGATCATCTTCTCGGCCTTGCGCCGCATGAGGCCGATCATCGGGATCCTGAGGTCGAGGGTGAGCAGGTAGGTGACCTCCGTCTGCCCGCCCTTGTCGCTGAGCTGGTAGGACCCCTGCTGGGACTTCATCATCTTGCTCGGCTCCGCGAGCGACCAGGAGACCCCGTCTGCCTTCCAGACGTAGGCCAGGGTGTACTCGTCCGCCATCCCGCTCTGGTTGAGCGTGAACGTCGCGCGCGCCGGCCCCGGCTCGTCGATGACGACCTTGCTGATGCCGCCCGCCCACTGCGGGTAGGCCTCGAGGTCCCGGATCACGGCCAGCACCTCCTCGGGCGCGGCGTCGATCGTGATGCTGGAGCTCGCCTGGTCAGCCACTGTGCGCCTCTCGTCGGGTTGCACAGACGTTAGTAGTCGAGCACGTAGGGGTCTCCCGTGCCCCGGAAGTGGCCCACGTTCACGCACTCGGTGCGCCCGATCCGGATCCGCCCGGCGAGCGGCTGGTGGACGTGCCCGAACAGCACCAGCCCCGGCTGCGTCTCCCGGATCGCCTGCAGCGTCGCGTCGCTGCCGCGCTCGAAGCGGCGCGCCTCGACGTCATAGAGCAGCTCGGGCACATCGGGAGGAATGTGGCAGGCGAGGACGTCGACGCTGCCGACAGCGGCCACCTTCGCGGCGTACTCCTCGTCGGAGATCTCGTACGGGGTGCGCATCGGGGTCTGGAGGCCGCCGCCCACGAATCCCCAGGTGCGGCCGCCGATGTCGGCGGTCTGCCCGTCGAGGACGGTCTGCCCGGGCTGGAGGAACTCCGGCCAGAGCCGCGGGACGTCGACGTTGCCGTAGGTCAGGTAGGTCTGCGGCGGCATGGCGGCGAACAGTGCCGCGTACTGCTCGCGGACCTTGCGCTCGATGACGGTGCGCGGGTCCTCGTCAAGGCCTTCCCAGAGCGAGCGGGACCAGTCGCGGGCCTCGTCGAACTGCTTGGCGGAGCGCAGGTCGATCAGCCGCTGGGCCGCCTCCGCCCCGAACAGGTCGGCGAAGATCCCGCCACCGACGTCGTGGTAGTCGAGGAACAGCACGAGGTCGCCGAGGCAGACCAGGACGTCGGCACCGTCGGAGGCGAGCCTGAGCGCGTCGACGCTCCCGTGGACGTCACTGACCACATGGACCCGCACGGGCCCACGCTAGCCAGTCGGTGAGGGGGTGCTGCTGTTCGTGGTGGTGCTGTCAGGGGTCGAGCCGCCGGCCGGTGCGTGCGTGAGGAGCAGCGTGATGAGCGCGAGCGGGACAAGGATGACGAGGATGGCGGCGAAGGCGATGCCGGCGCGCTGGCCCCGCCCGTAGCGGCTGAGGTCGCCGACCAGCGGCAGCCGGATGCTCACCGCGGTCTCCTCGGCGACCTTGGCGAGGAACGGCGAGGCGCAGGTGGTGCAGAGGAGGTCGGCGAAGTCGTTGAGGTGCTCGCACCGCGAGCACGGCCAGCCCGTGCGCTTCGAAGCCGGAGCGGCCGGAGCCGGCCCGGGCTGGGTCGGTACGGCCCGAGGAGGCAGCACCACGTCCAGCAGCGGG